>JAYVIV010000078.1:0-78949 GCA_043769985.1 Arcicella sp. | reverse complement strand
TACGATGTATCCATGTACTACTCATGCAGGGGGATCAGCCTTTGGGGCCTCTGCAATGGGGGATTTGGCAACAGGACAAGATAACACTGGCATAGGTAGCCAATCACTTCAGTACATTACAACAGGTACAGGACACACAGCGTTAGGATTTGGGGCAGGGAGGTATCACAATGATGGAACTACCAATAATGTAGGAGGTGTATCAACAGGTAATTTATATTTAGGATATAATACAACAACACAAGGTAACGCACAATCTAACGAGATTGTAATTGGTCAGACGGCCCAAGGTAACGGCAGTAATTCAATTACATTAGGAAATGCCAATATATCAAAGACATTTTTACGTTCTGGTGTTCATATTGGGTCTGTATCTACACCTACAGCACGCTTACAAATAGCAGCAGGTACGGCAACAGCAAGTACAGCACCTTTGAAATTCACATCAGGAACATTAAATACAACCGCAGAAGCAGGAGCAGTAGAATTTCTGACTAATGATTTTTATGGAACCATTACCACAGGTGCAGCAAGAAAGAAATTCGCAATGACTGAAACAAGTGGGGCGTTGAGAGTACCCACAACGGGTGGAGCAGCCGTTGCAGGGGTAGCTACTATGGTAGATGGAGTAGTAACGATTAATACAACAGCAGCAACAGCCACGTCTGTAATTATAATATCAAGAAAAACAGCAGGGGCAGTTAACGGAATTTTAACTTACACAGTATCAGCAGGTACAAGTTTTACTATAAACTCAACCGGAGCAGTTAATGATGATGCAGAGATTGCTTGGTTTATAGTTGAAGGATATTAATTAATTTTTGAAATCCATTAAGACAATAAAATGAGAAATATTATAATATTTGTTCTTCTTACTGCATCTGTGACTTTAACTAAAGCACAGCAAATTTCTTACTTTTGTCAAGGAGGAGCAGCAAAGAATTTACAGATAGCAGCTTGTACAGGTGGAACGGCCCCTTACACTTATAAATGGACAAGTCCAACAGCCGTGGTTACTAATTCAAATTCAATAACCATAAATAATATAAGTCAAGCAGGGGTATGGACTTGGGAGTGCCGTGACGCTGGGGGGTGCACGGCAATTGGTAGTCATGAGGTGATCTTTGAACCTACCCCTGTTTTTAATATAAATGCAATCAATATCTGTTTGAATGCAAGTCTTATTGTTACTGCCGTAGGGGTTCCATCTGGCTATACCTACTCTTGGAATTTTGGTTCTGGGGCAGTTCCAGCAACATCTATAACTCCAAGTACTTCTGTACTCTGGAATACTATAGGATCAAAAACAATTACCTTGACAATAGAAAAAATATTTGATGGCACAGCATGTGATGCTACATGCTCTTGGGTACAGACTACCACTATTACCGTCGGTAGTGGTAACATAACTGGAACCAGTAGTTGCAATTAAAGATTTTGGCCGTAGACAGGTGTTAGGGGGTACAAGAAATTGTGCCCTTTTTTATTATTAGTTTAAAATTAATTGTATCTTTGTCTTTTAAATTCACAATATGAAATACTTATTTATTCTGTTTTGCTATTTACCTTTTATAGTCAATAGTCAAGACACTTGTACAGTCTGTCCTGCTGGGTCTCCAATAGGGATCACTTCTACCTTTCCAATTAATTATGCACACTCATGGACATGTACAAATGGCTTTACATCTACCCAGAGAAACCCAACCTTAAATCCTACAGAAAATACTACCTGTACATTGGTTGTTACCGATGCCGCAGGGTGTACAAATCAGACACAAGTTTTAATTAATGTCTGTAGTTGTGATGATAACAACCCTTGTGTATCCGCTAATTTTACTCCTGCGGTTCCGCCTTCTTATTTCCCAGATGATATACTTACGGTTACAAAGAATGGAAATACACCATCCCCAATAGCTACCGATGTAATGCAATGGAGACATACCAATCCTGTAGGAGCATGGAATACTTATGTAGGAAATAACTTCGACCTGTCAGGCTGTACAATAAAGGAATATATCAACTCAGGGCCATACACACAAATAGCTGGGGCTAATTTTAAATTTACTGTATCGGGAATAGCTTACTATAATTTCTGTTCTGGCTCATGTACTGATCTTAGAATTATTTATCAGTTTCCTGTAGGTAGTTACAATTCAACAGATGTTATAGGATGTGGTGGTGCTGCGGAATCGTCATACCAAATCAGCCCTGCCAATTTATTAGCTGCTGGAGGGTTTGTAGATATTTTTGTAACGCTAACAACCACCTTTGGGGTTGTAGTTAATCAGTATAGGTTTACCTACAATGGAGCTGGACTGAGTGTTCCAAATATAACAGGCCAGATAATCAATATAAGAAGAATTTATAAAGATATAGAAATAAGACGGATAGTAACTTATGCTGACGGATGCCCTTCCGACACATGTTCAGTAGTGGTAGATATCCCACAAGTTCCCCCTTTACCCTGTACTAATTTTTCAACTACAATTCTAACTCAAACCTTACCTAATCCATGTAGTGGGTCAGGACTATCTGCTTCCAATACAAATAACGGAACTCCACCATATACTTATCAATGGAAAAGAGATGGGTCTGTTTTAGTAGGAGCTACGGCTATGACTTATTGTTTAGTTGGCCAACCCTCGGGAAATTATTGTGTCAGAGTTACGGATGCAGCATCCTGTACTTTTGAGACCTGTACACAAGTTCAGCCCCCTTGCACATTAGGTGTCACCGTAGCCGCTACTGGAAGTCTATTGAATACTACATTAACTGGATGCGGAGGAGGAGCCACATATCAATGGCAGGTGTGGACTAATGGTACAAGTTGGGAAAACATTGCATTTGCAACCACTTCCAGTTATACCCATCCAAACATAACTGCTCAATATCGAGTAGTGGTTGTGTGTGGTGGATGTACAGCCATCGGATTATTTAACTATACCGCACCTTGTACGGCTAATGTTTCCGTAGCCTTGATCGGTAACACCACTATAAGGGCTACGGTTACCAATTGTGGCGGCACATCCATAAATTATAGATTTTACATTCAAATTTCTGGTAGTTGGTTTGAAATATCTCAGGTAACTACTACCAATACAACACAAGATTTTACACCAGTTTCAGAAGGAATACATAAAGTAGTTATTATTTGTAATGGGTGTGTTGATGAAGATCAAATACCTTTTGTTCCTATCAACCCATGTGTAGGATTTACCGCAACAATAACTGGTGCAGCTTTTTCAGGAATATGCAGAAACAGTACCACAGTTTACAGTATATCGGCAGGGGGTGTAGCTCCCTATACTCAAACATGGAGATTAAACAATGTGGTAGTCGGCACAGGAGCAACTTATAGTTTTACACCTGCAACTATTGGAACCTATACCCTAACTGCTACGGTTGTGGATGCTTTGAACTGTACATACACCGATACAAAAATACTTTCTGTTATTCAATGTTGTGGAGCCAGTGTAAGCATAACTCCTACTACTCCAACAGCGTGTACAAACCAAACAACTACATTTTTAGCTGTAGGTTCAGGGGGTACAGCTCCATATACTTATTCATGGAGCAGCCAGCTTACAGGAGGAGCATTTCCCGTACTCAGTGAAGGGTCTGGATCGACAAAGGGGCTTACTTTTGTAGGGGCAGGGGTATATACTATTTCTGTCAGAGTTACAGATGCCAATGGATGTATTGCAACCAATAGTACTACCCTTACAGTAACTACATGCACAGATTGTACATGTGTACCATCTTGGGCATTGACAGGGTGTAATTTAACCGCTTCTTTTACAGGTAGTGGATGTCCAGCAAGTTTCCAATATCAAATACAATATTCTCCTGTAGGTGCAGGTTGGACGGTATTACAGAATGGCTTTGCAAATGCCCCTGTAAACTACACTCCTACTTTAAATGGATACTACAGACTTTTAATATTCAAAACAGGATGTTCAGGAAACTACGTTACCGACATAGTAGTTAATTGTATAATTACTTGTGGATGTACGGCAGGGGTTCTTACTAAAGTTGGTTGTGAATTAAGATGGACAAATCCTTGTTCTGGGTACACCGCTACTTTACAGAAATTAATTACTGGTGTTTGGACTTATGTTACACAGACCAATAATTATATTATCCCATTAGCCACACGATCTTCCTACGATGGATTTGATGCAGGAACATATAGGGTACTATACCAAAGGGCAAGCTGTGCTGATGTAATTGGTAACACGGTTTCAATAGTAAACTCAGCTTTAGTTACAGTTACTCGGTCAAGTGCTCCTCCTATATTTAGCCCTTATCATTGGCAATATATAGGGGTCTTTGTGTCTGAGGTTACCTTAGATAATACATACGTACTTTGTTTAGAAGATAATGAAAGATATTTATATGGAGTACGGGCATCTGCTGTAGCGACCCCTCCAAATTTTTATACAAATACTTTTACTGCTATTACTCCTGTAACATGGACAATTACACATCTAAATTCAGCGTCTCTTGCAAACGTCACGGTTTTAGTTCAAAATTCTACTACACTTACACTTAAATTTCAATGGTTACTTAATAATATATCATCTGTAACTACATGTTCAAACGTGTCCACACCAGATATGAAATATAAATTTAAGCTAACTGCTACTGATGGGTGTGGACGAATTATTTATACTGTATATGCAGAAGCAAGCTTCGGGGTTTAAACAATCAATCAAAATTTTATAATATGAAACCATTAATCACCGCAAAAGACCTTATTGGTACAATTGATTATCTTATTCAGAAAGATGCCACCGATGTAGGCATATCAGCAACTTTTTCTGCAAAAGAAGTTGACAGAGTTCAGCGACATGCTACTTTTTTAATTAATTCAAAAACAAGTAATACAGAAGCCTTTGCACTGTATCAGTCGTTGATAAACCCAACGGTACTTGAAAATTCAAAGACCATCTTTATTCTGATTGCAGAATTTTTAATCTGGTTAGGAACCAGTTATGTGAGTACAGGAAAATTAAAAATTCCGCTATTCAGCTATCCTAAAGTTATCAGCAGGGTTGTGAAATTAGTTTTCGACATCATTGGAGTAGTGAAGAAGGTAAAGCCAGAAGAAGATGCCGTACTACCTACTAAATAGTAGATTAGAAATTATTTCTGAGTCTCTGGAGAATGACTTTAGTATTCAGGGGTATATTTGTGTAAAAGCAGATACCCCTGAATTATTACCTAAACCGATTGAAAAATCTTCTTTAGAGCTACTGTCTAAAAAGACGGTTAGCGGAGATTGGAATTTTGATTTATTTACAGAAACACAGAAGAAGAAATTATTAACTTATTATAAACAACAAAAATTTGATCTGATAAAAGATATGTTAAATAAAGCAGAAGTAACCGTACTATGTTGTAGCGCTCACAAAAATCTTATCACAGCTCAGATTGAACAAGCATTAAGAAGTGGCAGGTTATCAATGGGATTATCATAAACTTCCTGATTCCGAAGTACCTCGTGTTCAGAAAGCCTTGGACGAAGCAGACTTACTTACTTTGTTTGATATTTATTACGATTATAAGTTAGGAGCCACCAAATACTGTTGTCCTGATCCCAAGATGTTTACCTTTTTTTTAGATTTAATTGATAAAAGAAAATTATGATACCTATTATTCCGAATTACTCACAAGTCGATCCTAAGCGAAAAAAAGTCGTGTTTGCCTTATTAAAGTATATGGGGTATAAAATAGCGAATGAGAATGAAATTACAGATCGTGCGGTTTTTGCTGTACGAATGATATCTACATCTAATTTATTATCAGCCGTTGTAATGCAGAAAATAAGTGATGGCTACACTTACAGGCAGGTAACTAAACGATTACCCGTTACTTTAAAAGAAGTTCGGACGATTGTAAAGAGGCATCGAAATTCCCAAAAGGACACAGTTATCATAATACCTGAAATACAACCCAATATTTTATAACTAACTTTGCACCTAATTTATACCTGACGTATATGATTGGTGCAAAAAATAACCTAAAAGAAACTCTTTTTAACCTACTTGTAGGTGAGTGGCATATCGACATCAATTATGCACATCAAGAGTTCAACAAATATGTTGAAAAAATAGAACTCCTAAACTCAGGGGTTTCTTTCTCCGATCTTTTTAAAGCTCAAAAAGATGAAAGCGGAAAACTCGCAATAGTGAGTTCTTATGGTGCAGCTACAGTAGTTTCTTCTTTTGATGACATTACCGAAAACGGTTCCATACTTGAACTATCTTTCTCAGGCGTTATGCGTGATGAGGATGGAATGTGTAGTTATGGAATAAACAGCTTGGCAAATAACCTATATTCTGCTTATGGTAATTCTAAAGTATCGGGCATTCTTCTGAACATAAATTCTGGTGGAGGATATTCTTCTGCTGGTTATACCCTTCAACAAGCAATTGCGGACAAGAATAAACCTGTAGTGGTGCGAGCACCTCTGCTGGCTTCTGCTGCTTTGAACGGAGCTTTACCAGCTACGGAAATTGTTGCTGCATCCGATGCATCTGAAATTGGAAGTATTGGAACATACATTACTTTAAACTTAAAAGCCTTGGAAGAATATAAGGCTGAGTACAAAGATGTATATGCCACGGTTTCTCCAGATAAAAACAAAGCATTCAGAAACGCAGTTTCAGGAGACTTTAGCGAACTGGAGAAATATGTTACCAAGAATGCTGAAATGTTTCAGTCAAAAGTTTCACAGTTTCTTACTTTAAAAGAGTCAACCAAGGACTCTACATTATCAGGCGGAATGTTTTTTGCACAGGATGCTAAGCGCAGAGGTTTAGTTCACAGTGTAGGAAGCAAACAGTTTGCAGTAAAAAGGATTTTATCACATATTAAATATAGTTCAATATGAATCTAACCCAAATCAAGGCTTCTATTAGTAAGCTAATTGGGCAGGATGTCACATCTCTATCAGATGCGGAGTTAGCGCAAAGATTGGAAGATGAAGCAGCATCTACAGAAACACCGTCAACAGAAAACGTGGAGACACAAGAGGCTGTTGTGGTTGTTACTGAGGAGGCTGTTGAAACTCCTCCTGCCGTCACTACAAGTGAAGATGCAGGTTCCGTAACTCCATTTGATTCTTCTGAAATAGAGAGCAGAATAGATGGTTTAGCGAAACAAGTATCGGCATTGTCAAACATGGTAACTACTCAGGCGAGTACTATCACTGATTTGAACATACAAATTGAGAGTCTTTTGTCTCTTAATACCGTACTTACGAATAAGGTAGTTGCATTAAATGTTGCTTCTACCAGCACTACCGCCCAAGCAGGTAATCCTGTGAACGCTGTTAATACTGCTATCGCAAAAGCCGAAGATAACACCAAAGTTACAATGAACATGGGTGATTTCTTAGGTATTAAACAACCTTCTAAATAATTTAAAAATGCCTACAATCACAGGTGATGTTACTGGCTTGCGATATGGACAAGCCGTAGACAGCGTTGGACGAGTTACTGGTTCTACCCTAACCATAACTACTGAGGGCGTGTTGAATTTTTTCAGAAACCTTTCTGTTATGAAACCAAGACTGGTTGAGAACAGCTTAGGTCTGTATTCTTTTGGGTCTGTTGGAAGGAACAACAAAGTGAAGTTTGCTTCCATGTCCAATGCTACTCCTCACATGCTACGTCCACGTGGTAATAAAGGATGTATTTGGAATCCAGTAGGAAACATTGCAATGAATGTTTCTGAGTTCTCATTGGCTCCAGTGAAGTACCAAGGTCAACTTTGTCCTGATAACTTCTGGGGAGAATGTTTTGAAAAACTTTTGGGTGTGGGTAACCAGATCGAAGATGTTTACGCAACTGCGGAAGGAAAAGCAATCATAGTTGAATTGATCCAATCAATCTACAACTCATTGTCTGATTCTCTTTGGATGCTGACATGGTTCGCTGAGCACCCACTTATTGCTGCTGCTACTTCTGGCGATTCTTTCGACGCAGATGGTGGTGATGAAGAATGGGCAAATTTTGTTGCTCAGCAAGCTCTGGGTATTGGTGGATGGATGACATTGATTGATGCTTACAAGACCGCAGGAAAGTCAAACTACAACGTGCTTATCCCAGAGGATAGCATCGGTGCAGATGCAACTTTCATTGGTGATGTAGGCCGACCGAACGGTTTGTTCTCTCAATTGGTTAAGCAGTCAAGCAAAACCATGAAACTGTTGAATGGTAGAACTACCCAAGGTAGTGTTACTGGTGCAGCAAAAGGAAAGCAGCCAATCTTGGTTACTCGTTCAATCTTTGAGGGATACGAAAGAGAGTTGTTGACTGACTACGGACATCTTCCAGAAACTTTGTACTACCATCTTAATGATGAGTATTGTGCAAAATTGGGATGTATCGGTAGTGAAATGGTGGATGGTGTATTGAAGTGGAAAGGTCACTTGGTTATCCTTATGGAAGATTGGGAATATTTCTATGATCTTGTAGGAATAGAGGCTCACATCGCAATAATGGCTGTAGCTGGAGTATTCGGATTTGCTTATGATGTACCGTCACTGGATCAATCTGGTGGATTGGGTATGATCGTTGAGCAGAAATTAGGTGCTCCTGATCTTGGTAAGCTGTACATGCATACTAACTTTGATTTAGGAATGGGAATTACCAACCCCGATTTGATAACTTATGCAGGACTTTACCTGCCAAAATAATCTGAATATGTTACTTACAGGATTAGTAATTATGTTCGCTTTTGCATGGGTGGCTCAGTTCACCTATGCAAAAGTTTCGGGTAGAAGTATTCAGTACACCCGAATGGCAGCTTGCGGACTGTTAGAAATAAGTGGAAACGCAGACGATTGTGTAGATGCTTCTGGTGGAATTATCAAATCATACGTTGCAGACATCAAGGATTTAGATATCGAAGCCGCTACTTTTGACTTAAAAGGTAGACTCGTGGATATTCCTTGGGATGTAGTGAGTAGCCCGTATGTTGCGCTTACGCCTGATGATAATAACCAAGCATTTTTCAATCAAGAAGGAGCAAGAGACGACAGTGATAAATTCACTGCTACTGGAACAGCTTCTTACACCTTTACTGGTGTGAACGAAGCTAAAATGTTAGCTATTCGTAAATTGGTAACGTGTTGTGCTTTGGTGGTTGTTCACGAATGGGGAAATGGTTTTGTTACTGTACAGGGAGTTAAAGCTGTATTAGTAGGTGGTTTATGGACATTGAAAAGAACTAAGAAGGCAGCGAAGGCTATCCCATCCGTTCTTTCAAACACTGGTGAAGAATCTGACAGGATTGCATTGACGATTGTTAACTCCGATGCTGAGTTTGCTGTAACACTAACCCCTGGCCAATTGGCTCCTGATCCAGTGATTGCAGCTTCAACAATTTCTACGTTAGTTACTGTAGATTAATCGAAATTATTTATTAACTTTGCAGAAATTAGAATTATTATGTACGAATTGAAACCACAATGGAGGAGACATGTACTCCTTGCAGTGATAACCACAGATGAAGGAATCGCAAAAAGAGTTTCCTTTACAGGTAAATCGGTTGAGTCTGTTGTTGCGGCAACAGCTAAAGCTCCTGAATACACTGTAACCATCCCAGCTATCACACAGGCCGAGATTGAATGGTTAATTAAAAATGGTCACCCTTACGGAGCCAAATTTCAATTAAGCAAACCTGTTGCTAAACCATCAGGCGAACCAATCAAAAACGAGAAGTAATGGCGGCAGACATCAATATTCCATTAGATAAGGAATGTACTGATCTGCCTTTCTCAAAACACAAAAGGAGGAAAGGGTTTAGGATGTTTACGGACATTCCTAACCCGATCCCTTTTGAAATAACAGACCCACAGCAGATAAAGGATACTTTTTTACATTATCCTTTCATACCTTACGCTGCAACAGATCACAGTTCAGCATACGGTTTATTGCTATGGTTAAACTCTATGTCACATTTGAGTCCTACACACGGCTCATGTATTAATTCTATTAAGACCTATGCTTTAGGTCAACCATTAGCTATTATAAAAAGACAATCTCTTAGTTTTGGTATTGATACCAAACTCAATGAATCTGAAAAAACAAGTTTTGCCGAATGGCTTGACGATACTATAAAATTTGAGTACGGAACTACTTTACACGGTTTAGTACTTAATGCATATAAAAATATAAAGGACAACGGTAACTATTTCATAGAACTTACTATGAGTAAGTTTTTGGGCCAGACTGCTGCAAACATTGTTCTACATAATACAGAGACAATTTGCTATGTAAAACCTAAACCTATGAAGGCTCGATATGTAGGAATCTCTCACCGTTGGGATACTCCTTATATCAGTACACATCCTCCAAGAATTGTTCCAGTTTACCCAGCCTTTGATGATGATGGAGATACTGTAAGAACAATGATCCATGTGAAAGAAGATACTACAAGATTGTATGGTAGACCAGATTGGTTGAACTCTTTCATGTCTGTATATCGTGAATTTCAGGATGGAAATTATTTGATAAAACAAGCGGCCAATAATTTTATGGGCCAAGCACTTATAGAAATAGAAGATCAAGAGGGCGGCTCTGGCTCAGTATTTGATGACGAACAAGCACAAAAAGACGGGTACACCAATGCAGCAGAACAATTTAGTTCAAATTTTTCAGCAAAATCTGATGACCCACAGACAGTAATTTTATTATCTCGACCTCACGGAGCTGGAGAAGCCTTTGTTTACCAGTTCAAGCCGAACACCAGTGAATCTTTCTATAAGATAATGAGTGAACTTCAAGAGATTGATATCATTCGTTCTCATCAATGGTCAAAGCGTTTCTTAGGAGAAAATCAAACTCAGGGGTTCTCCAAAGATGTATTTTTGGATGAATTGAAAGTTAAGGAGGCTTGTGTATTACCTGCCTTACGTACTACAGCTTGTAGTGGATTTAATATAGCAATAGACCTTATGGTTCAGTACTTTAACAAGCCTGAGTTCAAGAAATACATTATCACTGGAGCCAGTAATATCGAAGTTCTGAAAACAATGCTTCCTGCCGAAGACATGGTAGAGGGATTAGCTACAGAAAATTTACCTAACCAAAATGAACCTGTAGAAGAATGAGAACCCTTTTAACTCCATTGGAATTTATCCAGCACACTCCTGTTACTAAAGACTTCCCAGCTACTAAGCTGTGTAAAATTATAGAGGCATCGGAGGCCCTTTGGTTTTCCAAGTGTGATCTTGGGGATGAGTTTTACGATGCATTGGTTGCCGATCTTACACCAATACCTGCCAATATAAAAGAATGGAATCCTTTGACTACGTATGCCATAGATGCTTATGCTATGTATTACGGAACTTTACTTAAATCTCTGGCAAATGCAAACACCGTTGATCCGTGTACCGATGAAGATGGGTTATCATGGGAATTGGTTCCAAAATTTGAGACAGAGTGTGTGAATGATTTTTGGTATTCAATAGCATTGGCAGAATCCTATAGGATTGCGGCTGAGAATGTAACCTTGTTTACTTATGAGCTTTCAGGAAAAGGTATCACTAAATACTCAGAAGAATTTAGACAAAACAGTTCTGGGGTAATTACTGTTGAGCGTGGAGAAAGAGTAGATTATCAAAAAGCATTGTATCTACAGGCCGATAGGTTTTATGAAGCTATGTTACTGAGATTGAAAAAATCTTATGAAGATTGTGAGATATTAGCATTAGCTAAATATGTTGTTGAATTATGTAATACTTGCCCTCCAGTGGCAAGAGCCAGTCGAAGAATATTTTATAAAGTATGAGTTTAAAATCTTTTGTAGATAGTACTATCTCTGACTTCTTAGGAGCAGGAGCAAAACTTTTGTTGGTTGCTGAATAT
Organism: Arcicella sp.; assembly: GCA_043769985.1. Lineage (GTDB taxonomy): Bacteria > Bacteroidota > Bacteroidia > Cytophagales > Spirosomataceae > Arcicella. Next base: position 67,070 of record JAYVIV010000078.1, on the reverse strand, counting down.
CACAATGACCCAAAGGTAGAGGCACAACGTAAAAGAATTTGCCAAGGATATGAACTTATGGGCATCCCTGCCTGTGAGTCTTATAATAAAGATCGTGACCAGTGTAGAGACTGTAAGTGTATAATTGACATAAAAGCCAAGACCCTTACAAACTATACTCTAACAGGTGATGTGGAGATCACACATTGCCCTAAAGCTAAATGGGAGGACTCCGCTATTTTAGAATACTCACGGGATAAAAAACTATCTAAAATCCTTGAATCTATAAATAAAAAATAATTTTTTTTATTTTTTCTTCTCAAAAGTTTGTTTAGAACAAAAAGTTTCCTATCTTTGTGGTGTTAAATACATACAGATGAATGGAAAAAAAATAAGCCAAATTAGACAAGTTGTTCAAAATATACGTCTTGTACGGACAATAGAAGAATATCAAGTTCGAGTAATTGAGAAAGGGGAAGATATACTTAAAGCTATGCCTGATGATAAATCTCGACTTGCATCCACTATTGCAAGCGATAAAACATACAAGCGGTTATACACTACTGTACGTCCTTTAAACCATGTAGATCAATTAAAAAAGTTCTATAAAAAACATGGGGATGATGCAGTACCTAAGTACATTGTTTGGCTTTCTTCTCACCATGCAAAAATGCTGTTAAAATATCCTCAAATCTTTAAACCAACAACCGATGACAATTCAGGAAATTCTGGAGAACAACAATGAAATAATGGCTAAGGCCACAGTTAATCTTGCAAGCAAATTAACAGACTCAGCAGGGTCTATCACTTTCGGAACGGCTATAACTCTGGCAGCCCAGATTATATGTAGCCCACTATATGTGGAGATGGTTAATTCCGATATTATGTTACACGAGATTTACCCAGATGACGACCAGAGTGTATGAGGAACTGGAGTTCATTCATCAGAGATTGGATGATCTCCACAAATACATAGAAGGGGTAAGTACAGTAAGGGCAGATATAGATATCGTTAATGTAAAAAAGAGAGTCAATAAACTCAAACAAGAAATACGGACATCTATGAAAACAGGTTTGAAGTCTCTTAATTCTTCTCCAGAGGAGATAAAACTTAAAAGAGATGAAAGTGTTCAACCTGCAAGATCAATGCCAACAGTAAAGACCTTGGTTGCTGAAATGAGACGTGTATATACTCTGATAGAATCATACGATCATAGAGCAGGGAAAAATTTGTGGGCCTTGTGTAAATACACTGAGTTATACTGTTATGAGTTGCATACCGATGAAGCTCGGTACAGAAGAAATATGATTGCTATTCATAATCTATTATTACAGTTCCGAAGAATGACTCCAAGTAGGATCACAGTGTTTTTGGTATCTGACAGCTTCAATAAACGGTTTAAATCCGTGTATGGTAACACATATTTACAAAAACACTATGATGGAAGAACCGTTCAGTAATGTAAGTATGGAGGATATGCGGAAAGTTGTTCTCCTGCTGAAAGTAAGAAAAGGTATTAAAAATAGAAATAAGTACGCTTTTAGTAGGGCATGTCATGTAACTTACCAGACTTTAATGGACTTGACTTCTACTTATCCAGAAAGGTTTGTAGCTGATTATAGAGTGTCTGCTGAGCGAATAATACGGGCAGGAAAAAAGCAAGAGTGGTATGACTGAAAAAGTAATTATTGATAGGTTAATTGCAACCTATCTTCCAAATGTAAGTTTCTGGAATAATAATTTCTACTTCTATGATTGGGAATCAGACTTTTGGATTTTATCTAAAACAGGTTACGCCACAGAGTTTGAAATAAAAATAACTGTCTCTGATTTTAAGGCAGATTTTAAAAAGAAGAATCGACATTCTATTTTACCTACAGGTATTTACAGACAAAGGAAGTACTCCAGACCGCATAGGTTTTACTATGTAGTTCCAAAAGGAATGATTGGTGTAGACCAGATTCCAGAGTATGCAGGGTTAATGTATTTTGATGGGTTTGGGTTTACCAAAATAAAGTCGGCTCCGATCCTCCACAAAAATATGGAGATAGATTATAAATATCTGGCGAAAAAGTTTTTTTCCAAGATGTTAGATTTTAGATATGCCTTAAAAATAAATAAATTAAATTTATGATAGCAGCAAAAATTGTGGCAGACAGTGTAGGAATCATACACCCCTACCACCGAATAACCACACTGGAACTGGTAATGCCAAGGATTATATTGGCAGAAGGTTTAATAAAATCTGGACATGCCAGCCCATTTGAACATCAGGCAAAATATGCCCCACATCTAAAAAGCAGAAATTTCACTAATTTTTTACAATACCGAGATCAATTAGGAATATGAAAATCATAAAAACATTACCAGAGTATTTTAAGGCAAAAGTTACTTCCGAACAGTATAAGTTAATGGCGATACACATTAAAGAGTCTGTGCCGTTTGCCAATATAGGCAAGCCAGATACCGAACTGATCTTTGCTATCAGGATGGGTACTCAATTCTTTGATGTGGTAAAGCCGTGGTACAAGACATGTGATTTTACAAAGCTGGAGTTATCGGAGTATATTGGGGATGAGATTACACCTACGGATTTATGTGCTGTGACCCCAACAAGTAAAAAAGAGTATGATGTGGTTTATCATACATTGTCGAGTTCCTTTTACGCTAAAAACCCCTGTGGACTTTTCCAGAAAATAATTGACGAAGGCACTGCGGTTTCAAAAATTACGTCTTATTTAGATAGTTATACAGAGACGCTACTAAAATTTGTGATATGAAAGACAGGACATTGAAAGAGTATATTACAGAGCTAAACACGAGAGAAATTGCACTTAGCTCTGAATTAGATCGTATTAAATATAGGTTGTTCTTGGCCAGAGAAGCTAAGGAGCCTACCGTATCACAAGTATATGCAGATATTGTAGGAGATAGCCACCAGTACTGCACATCTATTTTAGAGGTTAAGGAGTATGAATATATTCTGGGGGGTGACGGCAGAAGTGCCCCGTGGAGTGAAACCAGAAGTGGGCCAGTACTTACCATTAAGTTTCTTCCTGATGTGTATCTAAATATGAATGCACTGAACAACATAAAATTGTTGATGAAAACCGATAACCCAGCTTTAGAAAATATAACCCTTATTTATGACTTATAGATTAACCAGTAAAGTAGTTGTGTACTACGGAGTAAAAGCCTTGGTATTTGACGTAGGAGACACGTTCATCTTGGCAGGTAACGAATTGTCTGTACAGGGGGATTCAAGCCCATTCCATTACGGAGGTAATGTCATACGGCTTCCAAACTGTGTAGTGGAACCGTTAAAAGAAGAACTCCATGAAATAACCTTAACTTCTAATGTTCGGGTGCTACTTACCATAGCAGGTGAAAACTATCTTCCGCATTGGTATAGGCCGATATTAGAGACTAAAGATAAATCTGGATATTGTAACCTCCAGCTCCATACCTTTATGAAAGTATTTGGCCAGATTGTGTCTGCTACTAATCATCAGGATAAATATTTTACAAAAATATTCATAGAATTATGATTAAGATATTATTTTTTAGTATTTTTGTATTCTGTTTATCGGCCCAATCTACTTACAAGGTTGGAGACACAGAGTATTACTACGGCAGGTATTATGTCACCACTGGTAAACCGATGGTTAAAAGATCATACGCCAATAAAGAAATATTTCTGAATACTTTAGGCTTAGAAGATACTCCAGAGGGGTATGAGATAGATCACATAATACCTTTATTTATGGGAGGTAGTGATTCTCCAGAAAATATGCAGCTACTTACTTTTAAAGAGCATAAAATAAAAACCGCCAAAGAGCGATCACCGTACCGAAGAAAGTATTATATAATAAATAATCGTGGGTATTTTAAACGACCTTATACTAAAAAAAGATGATAGATAAAAAGCCGTTTGTAAAAGGATGTGGTTGGACACCTCCAATGCCATGTAGACCAGAGCTTATTTCTTGTGAATTAGTACCTATTAAGGTAGTAGTTAACCTTGATGACCCAGAGGATGATGCAGCTTTTGTAAAGTGGTGTGTGGAAAACCAAGAGAAACATAAGCAAATGAAGTTAGATTATGATACCCAGATGGAAAGAGAGACCCAGAGAGAGCGAGGTATGTCGGTTGCTGCTTATGAACGAGAGTTGCTGGTTAAAGAATTGGTGGAGAATAATCCTATCTATAGGGCGGCCAATTGGTGTATATTGAAATTGGATAAATTTATTACGTATTTAGAAAAACGTTATACAGAATGAATCAGGACGAAAAAATTAGTTATTTAGCGGTAGCTGCTGGCATAGTAGACTACAAATTTGAGGAAGAAAATTTAGACCCATCGCAAGAATTGTTGGAATTAAAAATTCCTGCATCAAAAGCCGTTAATAAAATAAGGCTTATGCTCCAGCAATTAGAGACTTGGGCCAACCAAGGAGATACAGAACTGACCAGAAAACACTGGAAAATAATAGCTGTTGAGTGTTTGAAAAACGCTGATTCTACAAGAGAAGTGGTTAATGATAACATAAATTCCGCATGTTAAATAATTAAAATATGAGAAAATTTGTAAAACATGCCCAGATCAAAAAATGGGTGGACGAAAATAATGGAGTGTTAATAAGTACTGCTTTGCTATCCGCAGCAAGATTGGGGGGTAGACCAACAATGCCCCCTACAATAATCAGGGAAGATCGTCGGTATGAGCCACCTATAAAAACCTGGTTAACTCCAGAAGAACAGAATGATTTGTTCAATTACATGTACAACAGAGAGTGGAGGGCCACCCAGCAACCAATTAATACCGAGCATTATAAGATTAAATTATAGTGGACAGATTATTAAAGAAGTAAAAATGTACACAATTATTTGTGATAATTGTGGTAAAAATGCCCTTGAAAATGAGGAATATTCATGCTGGGGTAAACCATTCGCTGCTACTGAGGTAGCTGATGAAAAAGGATGGTATACAGATAATACAGAAAATGTAGCTTATTGTCCTGATTGTTATGAGTATGATGATACTTTAGTAATAATTAAAAAACCAACTAATTTAAAAAAAAATTAATATGCAAAAGTTAATTAAAATCTCCACTACCCATTATATAATAGTAAATGATAGTGGTATAAAAGAAGGTGATTGGTGTTATAACAATGTTTTTAATAGTATATTAAGAATAGATGAAAAATTAGATAATTATACTTACTTATCAGGTGATAAAAAAGTATGGTTTAAGATCACTCACTCAACTCATTGTTTAAATTGTAAATCTTATGATTTCAGTAGTGTAGGTACTTATGGTAATACTTCTTATACTTGTAATCATTGTACACATAAATGGGGAGATCGTAAACCACTTTCTCTATCAGAAGTAAAAGAAGTTATTAGTGGTTATAGTGTTGAGAAGATGGCTTTAGAATACTATCCTATAACTGAATTTGAAGATGAATTTGATTATAGATATAGATTAGGTTTCATTGAAGGTTTCAAGGTATATCAAGAGCTTGTAAAAGATAACTTATTTACTATTGATGATATAAAGAAAGCAATGATGTATGGTATGTATAGTATTCAATATAATACAGAAATAGCACATGAACAATTTATCAAATCTCTACTATCACCTACAGAGTGGAATGTAGATTTTGTTGATGATAAAATTAAATTAGTATGAAAAATAATGAGACAGTAGAAGAAGCATTGAAAAATATGACAAGCGATATTGTGGTAAATAATTTATATAGGATAGTACCATACTTTGAAGGATATTATTGGACTGATGAAGAAACAAAAAAAGCAGCCTATATCGAAACAAATAGATTGCTCTGGGAATATTTAAATGAAAAAGGTATGGTTGATGATGCAAGAGAATATTTATACTCAAAAGATAGATACAAAAAGAAGGGATGTTTTTTTTTAAATTGAATTTAACGTCCAGACCATTGGAGTAGTGGCGGATTAGATGAACGAATTTTAATTAACAGATAAAAATAAATATGGAAAACGAAACTAAAATTACAGATGAAACCGCCATTACTTCCAATGGTGTGTTAGGCGAAGTTACCCTAACCGATGCAGAATTTAAGTTGATAGGGCATTCACTTGGAGTAAATACATATCACGCCAAAGTTTCAAAAAAGAAGAAAGACAAAATTTTGCCAAAGGAGTTTTCCCGAAATTACTTTTGTGTAAGTGTGAACCATTCAGACTTTCTGATATTATCAGACTTGCACCTAAAAGGGCTAATGGAGAGTTGGACAAAATTTGACAAGTTATACTTTGGCGTTACCGAAAAAGGAATCCAAGCGTTTACGAATGAGTTTGATAGATACGTTATAGCAAACAATCTTATGATGAATCCTGCAAGGCAGTAAGGTATTGTTTAATCAAAAAATCATTAAAATCATGAACCAAAAACAAAGAGACTTTTTAGTTGAGACAATCAATAAAAAAGCAACTGAACAGATAAATACTTTGGACAGACTGTTACGAGATTTGAAGGCTCCAGCAATTTATGGACAGTCGGTTATTGCTTCTGGGTCAGCAAGAAAACAAACTGTTACTGTAAACATAACCAAAATTTAAGGGAGTGTGGCGAAATTGGTAGACGCTATTAATAATACGATGGTGGAGAATATAAAAGCGCAACCATCTAAAGAACGTATATACAGGTTCAAATCCTGTCACTTCCACAAGGAAACGTTGTATCTGGGTATGTTGGTATCTTACATACTCTTGTATTAACTCTAAGGGGTTAAACGGTAGAAACAGGTCAGTTCGTCCTTTAACGAAAATATTTGTATTGTGATTTAGTGTGTGTCAATGGGTTATCCATGAAGGTACTGGCAACACGAAAAGGAAGGAATACAAGGGAGGTAAGTTTTTACCGTAAGGCCGTTTTTTAACTCCCTTTTTAACTGTTTTAAAACAAGAAAGCAATAATGGTAGATACTACTAAAATAAAAGCTGGGGATAAGGTAGTTTTTTACGAAGATGGTACTCTCTGTACTGTTGTAGCCGTGGATGGTGATGGATTAATTGTGAAGGCTGGTAAAGAGACTGTATGGATCGAGAGCTGGCAGTTTGATGAATATACACCGATAGATATATTGCGCAAGAACAAGAAATTTTGAAATATGTACAGCAGCACAAAAAATAAATTATTTGAAAACCTAATCTTTAATAAATTTGGTCAGGATGCAAATTATGATCGGCTAAGACATAATATCTTGAATATACGTGAAACCATGAGCGAGAACCACAAATCTTTCAGGACACTAAGCGCACAACGCCAATTTGACTGGTGCTCAACCATAGGAGTTATTGCGGTACACACACAACTACAGCACATGAATGAAAACAAACCTTTATCAAACCCAGAGAACAAGAAATATAGTCATTCTATTGATAGGGGCTGGAAAGAGATTACAAGAGTGTAAATTGGTTTAAAGCAAGAAATTTTGAAAATTGAAAAGTAGGTCGCAATGTCGGAGGCTACCCCCTCCATGCCCATGCCAAAAAAACACATTATAGAACCCTATAATGTGTAATGATATTATTTATTATTATTATATGTGATAATAAACAATATTACAGAATAAACAATCAATTTGACCATACAATATTTCTTTTGTTAATAAATTTATTTCGGAATGTTACCCATACAACAGCCTGAATTTCATAGACTTTTAAACCCGTCTCTTGTGAAACAATCTTAAAACATTTATGTAATGTTTCATATTGTTTTATTGTGAATGTATGATTAGCTTTATTTAATAAGGCCCGTACCATCCACATATCGAGAGTAATGTAATTATCATTCAAATAAGCGATATTTTGACAAAACGAATAAGTCTTGAAACTACCGTTATAAGAGAGTTGTATAGTATTGTTCAAAATATTGTATGCTTTAATTTTATTTGAATGATAGGTACTTACTTTAATGTCTGTATAGTGTACATTATTATTAAAACTATCTAACACTAAATTACAATCTTTTATATTTTGCTGCCATTTATTAGCAGGACTCAATGCAGACAAAACGGCGCTACATTTAAAACTATCAATATTGTGTAAGATACTCATATCGGTAACAATCTTATTTGCATCGGGATACCAAGTTATCCCGTCCTTTATTTCCTCATTTGTGGCCGTGTTTAGATACCCATAAATTAATGATACTGTCTTTGCTTTATTTATATTCATGGTATAAATGTGTTTATATCATTAGTGTAATAGTCCGCAAATTGATATCCAAAAGATTTTATTTTATCGATTGTAAATAGATATTTACAATCTTTGTAAAATCTCACCTTTGTAGGGTAGATACAAAACTTTTCTATTTTTGTACCTTTGTTTTTATGGTTTATAAACCAAAAAAAACATTTTCGTTTTTCTGTTTTCATAGCCATATTACACATTTATTTTGTATATCATATATTGATAGTTGCTTAAATAATAACCCTGTTTTCATTGCCTTATCTTTGTCATTATATACCTTTGATACGTCACAATATAAAGTATCGTTATCTAACCAAAAGCCATAAAAATCAGTATTAGTAATAGGTCTTTTTGTCCATTGGTATATAATATCTAATTTTTTTTCAGCACTAAAAGAGTTAAAATTTTCTATTTTTTTCCCTCCTTTTAAAGACACTATAAATCCCTTATCAGGCAAATTATAGTAAGGATTAAAAGAGTAACCGCCATTGTTTTTTATGGCATAATATACATCTTTTATTGTGGTTGTTGTGCTTTTTATTTTTGGCACAAAACTATTGAAATTTGTTGCTATCATGGTAAGTTAATTTAGAAATTTGAGTTAATATTATTAAAAGATACTTTTTGCGTCTCTTTATTTTTGCGTCTCTTTTCAGCTATCAAAACAACTAAAAAAGAACAAAAGACAAAAGCCAAAATAATTCCGAACATAAAAAAGATAGTTTTTTCGGGAACTGTGTTAGTTATGGTAAGAAAAAAAGAACTTGAAAATAATCTACTTTTTTCAGATATCAGTTTTGCAGTTTTTTCTTTTTCAGTCAAAGGAATGACTACAAACGACGCAAAAAAATCTTTATGTTTTTTCTGCAAAGTTAGTAATTTACGGCCAGTCAAATTTGAGGGTAAAATAAAAGTATTAGTATCTAATTTTCTAATAATACCAAAACTTGTGTTTAAAATGTTCATTGTAAAAAAAATTTAATTGTTAATAAATAAAAAAAAATGTTGTTCATATAAGAGACAGCAAAGATATACTATTACCCTAACATAAAAAAATTTTTTTATTAATAAATTGAAAAAATGTCTTAAATCTTACATTTATGTATTTTAATGTAAAAAAAATTTGATATCTCATTTATTTGTTTATACGTGTGCACATGTGCAATGCATATAATAGGCCGCAGAAACATATTAAAAATTTTCACAATATATCCAGCAGGATCACATATTACAAAAAATAATTATATGGCCTTGATCAGACATATTAGAAAAATCTACATATATGGATTTCCGTAATATGGGATTTGGAAATTTCTGGGTATGGATCGCCTTAACGTGAGCTTCGGAAAACCCTGAGCTGTAGGCAAGGATCAAGTACAGATATGTGTATACCTTAACGCATGACACCGAAAACCCTGACATATACATTAATATTATATAAGTATTATCTGTATATGTTTAAATAAAAAAAGGTGTGCAGTTTTAGACTACACACCTTAACAACGTAAACAACATTAATTAACTAACTCAAATAACAATTATATTTTATGGTGTACTTACAGGCAGCATTTCAAATTGTCCAGATAATTTATAACTGGTTCTCATGGATGCATAGAACATATCTTTTCTGGCGACTACCTCCCTTGCACTCCCATAGAAGACTACAGGTTGGATGTTTCTAAAATCATCGGGTGTTTTTCTGATTACTTTCCATATATTAGCCTTGCTGTCATTATAGGGAATAAAACTGTAAAGGATGTATCCATACTTGTTTACAATATCATAGCCCTTGGCTGTATGCCCAAAGTTATGATATCTTATTTCTACCAAATCACAATTCAACTGGTCTGCAATATTCTTAAATGTTTTCATGACTATATCGTTTTTAATTATGCTGCAAGATACAACAAGTTTCTGGAATAAAAAAATTTTTTTACAATTATTTTAAAACTATTTGCGTTAACGTGAGACCCAGAAAACCCTGAGATATATTTCTAAATCTTTTTTCCTGCCTCAGCCATAATATCTGCAAATGTCGGCATTTCATGTATGTTGGAACTATCCACATGTACTTGATCGCCTTGTAAGTATTCAGATGTATCGACTTCCAATACTATCTGGTCATCAACTGGTATGTATTCATTCACTACATGTTCTACTTTAGGTTCGAGTACTCTTGTAAATGGTAATGGCTGCATTTCATATACTATGCCGTCCAAAGTTATTTCAGGATAGCCGTGAGTGATTAATTTGCCACCATATTTTATATAGTACAAATTATCCTTATATCTATATCTTCCTTCTGGGAGAATAGAGTCTGTATTTGGAACTGGATCGGCTCTTTTTGCCTTAATTTCTGCTGCTTTTCTAACCATTTCAGCAGAGATTTGCTCTGATATTTTGGTATTAGACACCAGACCTCTGTCTAATACTACTGGAGGGGCATCTGGAGGCACTATTCCACCTTTAGCCAATGTTGGGGCTGTCAGGTTATATTTCTCTATAAATGGAGAATCTCTGGTAATAGGTTTCTGATCTGCAAATGTCTTTACGAGTGGTTTCGTCTTTACGTCAAGACGTAAACTCAGAGTTACATAATTCTTTACAGAGATTTTGAAAAAATCAATTAATTTTAGACCATCATCTAATAGTTTTTTCTTAAAAGGGAGTTCTAAATCTCCTAAATCCGCTTTAAAATTTATCATTTTACCATATTTGGTGATTAAAATCTCAAAGATGATAATATGTGTTTACGTTTTCTCGTAAATTAGAGTATTTAACAGCGATTTAACGTATTTACACTTATCCGTCTATTCTGTAGCCATAATGGTGAATGGTCGGATCACATTCCAGATATTTGTAATGTTGGTGAGTATTCGGATTATGACATTTGGCTGTACCTAAAATTACTTCTTTTTCATCTTTTATGTAGAAAAATATCCAACTTTTCTTTAAAATACTTTTTCTGTACTCTATTTGGCTCATAATATGGTCAATTTGGCCCCTCAGGTCATCGGAGTGAGAGTTTTGTGATAAAATGATATATTGATATAGGTCGTCTGGAGATCGGGTCTCTAAGGGGCTAAAAGCCGTGTACAAACGTTTACAAACGGATAAATGTCTTATTACGTGTCTGCGCAGGTGCAAAAAAATAAAAAAAAACCGCTGCCCTTTTTTCTCGTACTTAATCTAACCCACTGATTATCAACCAGTTACCCCCTTTTACTTCAACTAAAACTTTAAACCCACTCCAGATTATCTGCCCTGTTATTTTGCACATTTCTATCTTTATGTCGTGCAATGTGTTTACCATCAGGGTTTTCCACAAAGTGAACTACCCACCCACAGCAAAGCTGATGGGATGGGCTTCTCTTTTCAACGGCTTGTGCTTCTTTGCAGAAGTCTGATTTAAGCCTCGAAGAGTGTTATCGGAGAGTTCCGCCCCGATTATTTTCTTTCCTTCTTTCAAGATATTTATTGCAGCGTTAGCATCCCTATCATGGGTTACTCCACATTTACAAGTCCATTCTCTTTCAGTAAGGTTTAAGTTTTGATTTATCCAACCACAATAATTACAGGTTTTAGAAGATGGAAAGAAGCGGTTTATTTTTACTATCCGCCTATCATTCCAATCAGCTTTGTATTCCAACAATCTTACAAAGTTTCCCCAACTTGCATCAGCAATGTGCTTTGCAAGTTTATGATTTTTAATCATTCCTTTAATATGTAAATCTTCTAAACAAATTACATCATTATCGGAAACTATTTGAGAACTTACTTTGTGCAAATTGTCTAATCTTGAATTGGCTGTTTTCTCATGTAACAAAGCAACTTTCAGTCTTTGGTTTTCATACCGTTTGCTGCCTTTAGTTTTACGAGAAAGATGTTTTTGTGCTTTTGCTAAAGCACGTTCATGGTGTTTTGTGTAACGATTGTTTTTAAATTTAATTCCATCCGAAGTAATTACAAAGTCTTTCAATCCTAAATCTATTCCAACCTCTTTGCCTGTTTTCTGTTTCGGAACATATTGAGTTTCACAAAGTATTGAAACAAAATACTTGCCTGTTGGCGTTTTGCTAATAGTGCAATGTTTCACATCTCCTTGTATTTCTCTATGAAGATTGATTTTAATTCCATCTTTGAATTTTGGGATATACAATATGTCCTTTTCAACTGTTACAAATTGAGGAACGGTAAAAGTATTTTTATCTCTCCTGCTTTTAAAACGAGGGAACTTAGCATTACCACGAAAGAAGTTTAAGTATGCAGTATCTAAGCATCTTAAAGCAAATTGCAGGGTTTGACTGTTCACTTCTTTCAACCAGATAGTTTCCTCTTTCTTTTTAATTTCAGTCAATGTCTTTGCTTGTTCATAATAATTGTCTGATTTTTTACTCAACTCATACTGCTCTTTTCTTTTATTGAGAAAGTGATTATAAGCCCATCTGACACAACCAAAATGCTTGCTTAACAGAATTTGTTGCTCCTGATTTGGCATTATTGTAAAGCGATATGTCTTATGTATTGTTTTCACTTGTGCAAAGATAGTAATTATTTTTATACCACCGTTACGTTTTTTGTAAATATTTCCATTTTGATTGAGAAACATTTACAAAAAACTTCACTACTATGTCTAAAAAATCTAATTACATCAGCACAAATCGCTCAAAACATTACCTCAAATGTCATTTAATCTTTGTCTGCAAGTATCGTAAAAAGTTGCTTGTCGGGCAACTTAATAATGATATGAAGGCAATTCTTCAATCTATTACTGATAAGTCAGATTTTGAAATTGAAGTAATGGAAACAGATATTGACCATGTGCATTTTTTAGTTCGTTATATTCCTCGTTTGTCTATTGCTCAAATAGTCCGTAGGTTAAAACAACAATCTACTTTACATATTTGGCAAGCTCATTCTGTTGCTTTACGTAAAGAGTATTGGTACAAAAATATGTTTTGGTCTGATGGCTACTTCGTTTGCTCAATAGGTGAGGCTTCTCCTGATACTATTCGTGAGTATATTCTCTCACAAGGTTAAATCATTATCTTTGTGCCTTACATCCAATCCACGCTAAAGCGATGAATTGGTTTTACGGCACGTTTTATAAAACGTTTCCATGATTAAGTATTTAGACTGCAAAGATACAAATAATAATTGGAATAAAAAATTTTTATGACAAAACTTTAAAATTATTTTTAAAGTGATTCACCAATTTCTGCGGTTCCTGCATCATACTTCAAGGTACATGGTCTGCTTCCACTATCTCTCCGAAGTCTGAGCATTGGATCAGTACCATCGTATTGTCTTAAATAGTGGTATGCCTCATACAAATCCTTTTGCGCTGAACTCATAGTAGGATATTCGTAAATTCTGCTGTTGAATACCCCCTTTTTATATGATACAGATAATCCTGCACCTATTACAGAAATCGACATTATCTGCCCAGAGATTATTATTTTAGCTTTCATTGAATGTTATTGAAATTATAGGTGGAATAAAATTTTCTGCTGCTATGTCCTCCGCTTTTTGTAGAGCATAGGCATAATTCTGGGTATGGGTTCCTGCTTTCTGGGCCGTAGGTAACAGAATTTTTCTGGTCTTTGGCTTTCCATCAGGATCAAGTAAAGACTGGTATTTTATCTCCAGATGGGTAGCCCCTGCTAAAATTGCAAGGGCTACTTTTGATTCAAAGATATCTTTGGTCATGATAATACTGGTTTGTTGATTACTAAATCACCCTCGGTCTTGTGCCAGTCAATCTGACCACATTTAACACGAACGATGTTGTCTACCTTAATGGTTCGATGACATTTGTTGGTCTGGGAGTACAGAACTATTAAACCTTTGGTTGCTGGATCATAGGACATGCCTGTACCCTTTACACCTTTGGTAACTTTGGTACGAAATACTCTGGTGGAAAGTTCCCCTGCCTTGCCAGATTTGGTGTCTGTAGATCGGACAAAAGTTACATTAGTAAATTTGCCATTGGTTTGTTTTAGAATTTCTGTAGCTGTCATGCTCTTTATGTTTTATGTGTTAACTAATATGGTGCAAAGATAAACATAATTTTTGGAATAAAAAAATTTTTATGAAATTATTTTTAAACTATTTTTGGGGTTGTATACCTTTGTCCTTCCTGCGTTACACCTTTGAAGTAAGTAACTCCAGTACATTCCATAAACTCGTTAAGTACTTTTTGGTTATCAGAACAAACCACACCCCTGAAATTCCCAGACATCCAATATTGAGCAGTATACTTAAAATTTCTATTCAAAAGCATTAAATAAGTGTCAAAATCTGCCTGATCTGACTGCATACCTGTAAGTACGGTTTCAGATTTTTTCTCTTGCTGCTCTTTAGTGTAATACTGATCTTTGTAAGTTTTCTTATATGCTTCATTTTGGTTATATGAAGAAGAACCTACAAACTTTTCTTCTGTAATAAAAAGCCCAGCAGGTTTAAGGTAATCATTTTTAATATGATGAATAAACACTGCTCTCTCATGATTACTAAACTGGAAAATCATACTCTCATGAACCACATCAGCTTTTTCAATCGGCTGATGGGTAGGGTAGTGTATACCTTCATAATCAAAACCCTGATGAAATGCCTCCTGAATAAAAATGGAACCTGCAACTGGCTTCTTATTGTGCATAGCTTTCATGTCGCTGTTAGGGTCAAGATTGATAGTGCGAATGCTTCCTTCACTACCTTCTGAGATTGCTTTGCAGAAACCACCTTCACTTCCCCCGATATCATAAACCAGTGCTGATCTATGTTTGATGAATGTGTTTACAATGGCAGCCCCTACAATGATCTGGACTTCCCTGAAAGTCGGTATAGATGTAGCAATATGCATGTCAAACTTTCCCGTGTACTTGTCAAAAATACCTTTGAAGTAAGTCTCAAATTTATTGAAAGAGACCAATGACTTCCAAGTTCTTTTTGGTTTAAAAATATCAGATTTGCCTGTGGCAACATCTGATAAAAAACCTTGCGTTTCTGATGCATATGTTGTCATTCCGAGTGGTTTATAAATGTTATTGAATATTGTCTGTTATTAACTATTTTTTCCATTAAAATATGGGTTACTTCCCCTTTAGTGTTGATAAACTGATACAAAGTACTGGAAACCCAAATGGCAGCCCTGTTATCTTTGTTCACATACCAACCGCCAGAATTGGTAGCATGATGATGCTTTTGTACTATGGGTGGATCATACTTTTTTATAAGTGCTTCCACAGCTTCATACAATTCAGGTTCAGTATTATAACACGTTTCCATGATTAAGTATTTAGACTGCAAAGATACAAATAATAATTGGAATAAAAAAATTTTTATGAAAAAACTTTAAAATTATTTTTACATCAGAAAATATAGTGTTTTTTAAGTATATGTACTTCTCTGTTTTATAACTAAGGGCACAAAAAGGGGCCTCCAATTATTATCAGGAAACCCCCAAAAAATTAGGGTGCGACTTCTCCTGTCAGACTGGCTACACCAGTTTGAAATTCAGGAAGTTTTCTTATTTCGGTCAGGATTCTACCTGAGACACCTTGCGGAAGATGCACCTCTAATTTATTTTTCTCATCCAGTTTCAGGGTTACATTACCCCATTCAGTTTTTATTAACATCATTCATATTTAAAGTGTAATCGACAAAATCGCCAGTAAATTTTTCTTGCTCTAAAGACAATATGGTTAGTTCAGTTTGCTTACCTTGGTCAACCAAAGCCCTACCTGCCTTATAAATATTCTTAGCTATAACATAATCAGGCCCTCCGTCTCCAGTTGCCTTGTATATGTTAAACCCTTGAAATTTCTTAGGGATATTTGCACCGTTAAAATAAACCACTTCTGTACTGTTGGCCAGTAAAAATTCCAGAGAGTCATCCTGCTTTAAGAATTTTGCTACTCTGGTCATATACTCCAAAGAGTCTACTTGACCATGATCCACAGAAAATGATTGGCCATACCAATTAGGGCATCCATCATGGGCTTGGTAGTGTATAGTTCCCATAGGTTGGAACCCATGTAAACTTTTTGCAGTATACCAATTTCTGTCTTGGTGTAAAACAGATATTCTTAAATTGTGATACCCACTTAGGTAAAATCTTGTAACTCTGATTGTAAGTTTCATGAGAAGATATTTATGTTGTTAACTAATATGCTGCAAAGATAAGAATAATATCTGTAATAAAAAAATTTTTGTGAAAGTATTTTTAAAAATGTTTTGATCTGTCAAAATACTTATCAGTTCTTTTTATCATACGTTTACGGTATTTGGCCAATGGATGTTCGATTGCAAAAACTGGTGGGTTTCTGTGTGATATCTCATAGGTACAGTTAACATTAATTTCTCTGGAGAGCCACAAGTATAACTTACCAAAATTCCCAGAATTATCCACAAAACCTACATTATCACCCACCCCCTGAAAAACCTGAGACATTAATGTTTTTACTTCTAAGTAAAACTCATTAGCTGTATTTTTTAGGTGTGAAATTTCCCCAATCAGATCAGCAATCTGCTTATTCTGAGTTTTTACAGCTATTTCTAACTTAATTTTTGTTCCTTCCAAAGTTCGTATATACTCGCTAAGTTCTGGGCTTACTTTACTTTCTGTGCCTTTATAAATTAAAACTAATTTCTTGCTCATGTTTAATTGGTTTAAAACCTCCCAGAAAAGTTACTCGCTGGGAGGGAAATATTAAAAAAGATATGGAATATTTTACACCGTAAGGTCTGCCTCATTAAAAAGAGTTAGAATACGGTTATACTTTTTAAAAGTAGTGTCACTATCGGTGGCCATAAACCCCAAAAAATTACCTGCAACCCAATGCAGACCTACATGTTTGAAATTGTCTTGTAAAAGTCGTAGAAATTCTATGGAGTCTGCCTGATTTTCTTTCATACCAACCACTATACTTTCATCTTTGGTAGCCAGTTGCTCTGGAGTGTAGTACTGTCTTTTGTAAGCATTCTTAATAACTTCTGCCCGATCATACAGATCAGGTCTGGAACTGAACTTCTGCTCGGTTATAAAAATACCATCAGGTTTCAGGTAGTTATCCTTAATCTCTTTTACGAATGCTTCCCGATCCTTGGTTATAAACTGGAAAGTCATTGACTCATGTACTATGTCTGCTTTGCGCTTAGGTACATGTGTTTTGTAATTTACACCATTATACTCAAATCCTTCATAAAAGGCTTCCTTAACGTAGGTAGACCCATATATTGGAGTAGCATTATGGATAGCTTCCATTTCTTCATTCGGATCAAGATTTATGGTCTGGATAGTGCCAAAAGAAAAATCGGTGATTGCCTTGCAAAACCCACCTTCTGACCCACCTATATCATACATTAGGCCGAAGGGTAAATTCCCTACAATGGCTGTACCAACAACTATCTGATTCTCTCTGAACGTAGGAATAGAAGTAGCAATATGTAGATCAAAATTTCCTTTGAACTTGTCATACACTTTTTTGAATGCACACTGCGATGCATTAAACAGTTTCAAAGGTGACCATTGCTTATTAGGAATGAATTGTTCTAATGATCCTGTAGCGACAGCACTAAAAAAATTCTGGGTTTCAGATGCGTGATTTGTCATAACTTCTTTTTTAAGTGTTAACTAATATGCCGCAAAGATAAACATAATTTTTGGAATAAAAAAATTTTTATGAAATTATTTTTAAAATATTTTTTCCACGTTATTTAATTCGTCTCTATCCATTTTTACTATCAGATAAGTATTTGGTACTACTGCCACCAAATTCTTGTCTTTGTCAAAAAACCTATGATAACTATCCCCCAAAAAAATGTCCTCACAAGCTATGGCCAATATGTTACCATCTGGTAAAAACACAGAAAAATCTTGCATATTTTTTAATTAAAGTAATTCATCTACAACAATATTGTTATCATTCATAGCGTCGTTGATCCGATCAAAAATTTTCTCAGCCATTTTAGATTGTGTTCTCGTTAAATCCGCATACTTCAAAAAATCCCGACGAATATTCATCAGGTCATGGATAAAACAGGCCATGTCCAGACTCTTTGTAATTCTGGTAGCTTCTGTTGGATCATCGGTGGTGTAAATATATAGCATTACTTTTGTATTGGATTAGTCAATTAATAACTTTACTTTATACTATGATCTGGTAATCAACATATTCAGTTAATCTTAATATATCCATCTCCAGACGTAAATTCCTGAGCAAAAATTCTTCGTTCAGATTTTTGGCGGTGATGGTAAACAACATATCCCGAAGTTTAAAACAGGTTTCAAACTCGGTTAACGGGCTGTCACTAAAAAAATTCAGGACTTTTTCTCTGGCTTCTTGATTTTTGACCAGTAATTTTGCTTTGGACATTTGGGTGATTTTTGTGAAAAAAGGGGTGCTCCTTACACACCCCTTCATAAAAAACTCATTCTCAATAAAAGTGCTAATTGCTCTCTGGAGAAGAAACGAACTCCTCTACAACCACTCAGAGATTGCCGTCTATACTTTTACAGACTTTGTTAAAAACGCTAATAGTAACAAAAAAAATTAATACACAGCGTAAAGCTACAAGTAAGTAAATTAATTTCCAAGTAATACCTTATCTTTATTTCAGGTATCCTTTGTCTCTGGCCCATTGTGGGCGGTTGTGAATTTTCTCGTGCCCTTCTCTGGAGACCCCTATCCAAGTATCAGTATCCAGATAGTATTTTGCCCGATCTGTACCACAATGGGTATGATGGACTTCTACAGATGGGGTTCCCATAATAGGGCAGACCTTATTTTTTTCGATCTCAAAAAATTTCCTGCGAAGTATCTCGTACAATCTATCGTCCGCTTCTCTCTTTTTAGATTTGTTTCGGATTTTAGTTCTTGCTTTAAGTGTTCCTTCACCTGTAGGTACACAACTCCTTGAACAATAGACATCTAAGGTAGTGTACTTCTTAAACTCAGCACCGCATTTACGGCAAATTCCTATGGCATCCATTAGACAGGTAAAGTAGGAAAGCTCTGTTTAATCAATGCCTTTATGTCCTTTGCCCTCTCTGGGTATGCAGATAACCAAAGTTGTTCTTCTTCTTTGTAAAGTTCAGACATCTTTTTAAGCTGAGCCAAAGGAGTTTCTTCGGCTTGTAATTGTGCCATTACGGTTTTTCTAAATTCCGCAACAGCAGGTGGAAGTTCCACTAAATTACTCATTTACTTTTGTTTTGATGGTTATGTAAACGTTTGACTGTAGTAAATCCTGACAAATATCTGGATTTTTACAGATAGAGAAAATTAATTTTTTTGCTATAATTGCGGCCTGTCTTGGACTTAGAACGCCCAAGTCTTTTGGGGCAATATAGCAATTAATATTCCTTGCGGTTCCAGCTTCGTCTTTTTCTGGTCGTCCTGCTTTTGGTATCACTGTCATGTATTTTGCGCATTTGTGCAAATGTGAACATTGTAACTGGAATCGCTACAGCCCACAGTGCGAGTTTAAAAATAAGGTGTATCATTTCCAATCAGTTGTGATTAAGAATTTAACATCGGACAGACCAAAATCATTGTCAAAAATTACGTGGCCGTACAGTACTCTTGATCTGGTGATAGAATCTAAAATGTCATCTTCTAACTGTACCACCTTATCCGAAGGGGTATTTAGATACTGAAAACGGAAACCCCAAAATAATTTTCGTATTCCTAAATCATTTATCCAAGGCTTTAAGTCTTTGAGGTATTGACTTTTCTGTTTTTTGCTTAACATACTTTATTGGTTTTTAAAATTTTTAAGGTTTTGGTTTTTAGCTAAAAATACCCCTATAATAAAGGATAGAATTACATCTGTAATAAGTAAAAAAATTTTACCTGTTGTCATAACAATTAATTTCTGCAAAGGTAAGTTAATTAATTTAGATAAACAAATTTTTTAAGATTTATTTTAAATTTTTTTGTATCGTATATCTGGATAAGGGTTTTTTACAAAAAAATTGTTGGTAGGTTTAACACAAATCTGACTCAACAGGTAGGCCCCCAGAGCCTTTTTTACATTAAAATCCCAGACCAGAAACTCTATATTCTTTAATATTTCAACAGTTTCCTCTATAATTTGGTCGGGTATTTCTTTTTTAACATATAAATATAGGTTATCTTGTCTGAATCTCAAATATAATTCTGTCCAAATAGTCTTGGTCTTGTAATTCCCTGATTTTAATGCGGCTTCCAACAGCTCTTGGGGAATTGCTTTTGTCTTATTGTTTTTTCTTACCGACATTTCTCAAACTCTCTTTTACATATTTTGAAAACGCTGTACTTAATGCCGTCTGAGTAAGCCTACGTAATGTAGCTCTCTCGGTGCTGCTGAATGCTGTACTGGCCCATCCCTTTGATCCAGAAGCTACAGATGGGAATCTTTTGCCCCGTGACCAGTTTCTCTGGATGATGTAAGCTATCCTTTTGGACAAGAAGAATTTACTTACCTTAGAAGTTTTGCCGCTTTTAGTTTTATAGTACTTATCCCTGAAAGCGTCGGTATCTAATTTTCTTCTTACCCATGCTGCTAATCTATCATTGGCAGTATTATTTAACTTACCCAGATTATTACGCCCCTGATTCAAAAAATCCCCGTAATTTTTCCAGAAGAAATCAATCCTGAAATCTGAGTTGGAATTTATAGTTATTTTATAGTTTATAGATGCTCTTAACGACCCCAGATCACTAAAATTTCGACGATCTATGCTCGCTTTTAATTGAGCAACTTTATTGACCCCTACTTTGTGGAGTTGTTCTGGTAAATATTTTCTGAGGTTTGTTACAGCCATTATTTACAGCAATCTGCGATTGCGATTAACGGCTCTACAATATTAAAGTTGTATTCAAGCTCATTACAGGGGTGTACAGCCACTTTTATCCTAAGTTCTGTTCCATATACCTTTTCGATACCTGTCTCTGCTCTGACCCCATACCACGGCTCCCCAGAAGGGAAAATAAACATGTGAGCAAGAGTTTTTACGGTATCCCCCTCTGAAATCCTGTAATCCAAATATTTTTTAGAGTAATAATTAGGATCACCGCCATTTATGGTTGCTTTCTCAATAAGCCGTATGTATTCTAAAACCCCGAAAAGTATTTTTTCAGTATCCGTTTCTATTTTGGCAATCGGACGATCCGCACACTTGTTTTTACCTCCACTAACTTCTTCTTTAAGATCATAAACCCCAACAGTTAAGTTATGGTGAACTATACCATTTTTATGCTGCATGTTGATGGCTTCAAAATTATAGTGCTGTATCCCTACAAGTGGATATTGCCATGTAATTGTGGATGCTGATTGGTTGGTAGCATTCCACGCCCTGCTATAAAAAACCCCATCCTTATAATCCTGAATTGTCTTACCTAAATTGGCGATATTCAAAGTAGTGTAATCCTGCAACAGCGCAAATGTTTGTGGGTAATTACATTTAAGTTCAGTTATTGGATATGCCATAACTGCTTCTCTGAATAATCGATATACATGGTATAAAGTAATCATAATCCTGAATTTTTAAGTGATATTAATTTTAATGCTTCTACTGATGATACTTCCCAAACACTTTGCATCGGACTTTTATTCGGCTCAGTGAATGCTCCTAATTCCAATAACCTTATTTTGAGAGAATTAAATCCTGACCTTTCCCAGACAGCATCATTTTCTCTGATTTGTTTTTGGATAAATTCATCGGTATAGTCGATATTTGTTGATTTAGGTGGGTTAAAAAAGAACTTACAATCGTTTCTTTTTGAGAGGTAGTTAACGAATGAATTAAATAAAAAAAAACATCAGAACTGGTCTGAAAGTCTATATCTAAAAAATGTCTGGCTCGCACATCTATAAATTGCTCTGTATTCTCCATCGGTAACGTCTCACCTTTCTTTCGGGCTAAAATTGCCAATAGGTGTAGATGCTCAGTAAGTTTAACCGATGTTGGCTGCTTACCTGTTTTATTTAATTTGTTGACTTGTCTTGATACTTCAAATGCTTCTGTAAGTTCTCCTAATGTCACTTTGTCATACTGAGCAAACCCCAAAATAGAGTCTCTATGTTTGCCAAAGACTTTAAATTCCTCACCTTTGTAGGTAAAGCAAAAGTCATTTTGTTGCTCATTGTACTCATACTCTGTCAAAACGGCATAAATATGTTCATAAATTGTGGATAACGTAAGTTGAGAGTTTTGAATATCCACAGATGGTTTGCCTTTATATAGCTCCATGTGATTTTTCATTACATGCGCTTTAAGTGACCCATCTTCTTCGATTAAATCAGAAACATCCACATTATATAACGCATGAAAATCCAGAGCATACTCTTTTGGATTTTTGGCATCCGATGGAGTGTTTTGAGTAGTAAAAAACTCTGTTAAAGCATAAGACATAAGGTACAGGTAATACCCAGAATTGAAATCCTCCTTAGCCTCAGCTAAGTAATTCAAAATTCTTAGACAGGCATCATCAAAATCTAATTTTGCCCTGAATTTAATTTCCCTGCACGTTTCGGGGATTTGGAACACAATCTCTGTTCCATCTTCCTTTTTAAGTTTTCCCTCGAACATCGGTTTATTTTAATGCTTTAATCAATGCTTTTTTAAAGTTTGTGGTGTATGCCTTGTCTGATTTTCTGATATCCAGACTGAAACCTAATTTAACTCCTAAGTTCTGTAGGTTAACCCTTCCATAAGTGGCAAGAAGCATATCCTCGTCGTACTCAACAAGAGTTTGGATGTCTGTTTCAGCGAACTCATCAAAGTTTTTAAATTCTGGCTGCACATTGTCATCGGCTACAGATGCTTCATTTTCGGAAATATCTGCTATCACAGTTTTAGCCACAACATTTTCTGGTGTAGGGATGGGCTGTGAAATGTTCGGAGAGTTTTTTAATTCACCTAAATTTATAGGTGTTCTTCCTCCAAAGCCAGATGTAGATTTAGCGGACACAACAGAGCTTGCTCCAGATACAGAGCTTGCTGCTTTAACTTTAGACACTATTTTGAAAGCAGCATCTTTTTGTGCTGGGTGATTCAGAGCAATAAACTGTCTTAGTTTTCCTGTCTGTAGATGGTTTTGACCAAACTCAGAAACCGATTGTTCCAAGGCTTGTAAAAGTAATTGTGATGTACTCATAATATTTTTTAATTAAAATGCAAAAATAAACTTTTTTTATTATATAAACAAATTATCCTCCAATTCTTTGCATCCTCCTGTAATTAGGTTTAGCAAAGTTCTTTTTAGCATGTACTGTTCTGACACCGAATAGTTCAACATACACATATCTACAGGCATCCCAGAGATCATTGTAATCATCGATAGGGGTATTGGTGAACTTACCATTCTTATCTTTTTTGTACTTATAGTTCTCTACTTCTAACCACCAGTTATGGCTATCTTTAGTAATGTATAGTGGCATAGATTGGATTAGATCAATACCTGCTTTGATGGAATCATTTCCCTTCTTTGCTGGGTAGATGTTAAACCCTTTGCTCTGTAGAATAGTAATAGCTTCATCATTGGCTGGGTCAGCTATAATTTTATCTTGTTTAGTAATCCCTATGTCTGTAAGTCTTTTTGCCAAATCCATAGAGTTCAACTGTTGCTCATAAAGCAACTCTCTGGCGTATATGGAGTTATTAAAAACTCCTATTTTACAAAGTGCTGTATAGTTATTTTTGAACCCAAAATCCAGACCATAGCAAACATGTTTAGCCGCTAAAGGAAAGAACGTGGACTCATTGACATTATCAAATACGGCCCCTTCCACAACCCCTGTCAACCCTAATCCGTAAACTCTCCATTTGTTCACCCAATAGGTAGACTGTTCTTTTTCAGCCTTATGTTTCCAAGTTACTATTTGATCCTGTATTGTAGGAGGACAATGTTGATTGTGGGTGAAGTTGGAGATCAGGTATTCCACATTATCATTCCCAATTAGTTCATGGTGTACCCAAAAACGGGCATTGGGGTTATAGTCTATAAAAACTTTTTCAGTAGTTCTGGCTATAAGCTCAAAGGCAATCTCATAAGTAATACCATTTGCTTCATTAATGAAAAGTATATCTCTTTTTCCAGATTTAGCATCCTGAGCTGTCTGGGCCGTAACAAACTGTAAGGTTGATCCATTTTTAAATTTGAAAGGCCCTCTATCTAAGTTTGGATTTTTTAAAGCGGCTCTAAGTATTTCAGAATCTTTTAAAAGTCTCTTGAAATCCGTCAAAGCTCCTACATATAAGTTTGGAGCATCTTGACCAACTACTTGTATGATTCTGGATTTTTCCAGAGCCATACGACAAAGGTTTTGAAGTATGGCGTAGGTCTTTCCTGAATTATGTACTAAAATAGGTTTACCTGCATGTATAAAATAGTTGTGGGTATCCTCAACTTCTATGTCATAAACTTTCTCGCAGTCATCAACATATTCCCATGATTCTATATCCTCTAATTCAAGAAACATTGTAAAATTTATTTCTTCGTTTAACCACAACTTCTTTTATAGTACATTCAGACACCCCATATTTAAGTGCAAGCTCTTTTCTACCGTAATATCTTTTACCTGCCCTCCCTGCTTCTCGACTACTATTTGCAGCATGTGCCCTTATTTCTTCTACATCTTTTTCCGTTAACTTTGCCATACCATTTAGACTACCTACTCTTGGCTTTTGCAGCCCTAATTCAGTAGCTCGTCTTATATTTTCAGCATGAGTTACATATTCTAAATTATCTGCACGATTATTTGTTTTAACTCCGTCAATATGGTCTATTTCTAATCCTACAGGTCTCACACCTAAAAAAGTTAAAGCTATAAAGTAATGAACTGCCTTTTGTGAAGGTTTACCGTCTCCATCTATTAGATACACCTTTAAATAACCTCTGTTAGGGTCTTTATATAGTTTTACTTTATTATTCACATCATACTTACGTCTTATATCCCCTAAACAAGATGCTTGGTATTTAGGGAGGTTAGGTATGTCTAACCAGATTTCTATCTCTTTAGTTTGCATAATATCTCTTTTATTGGTGTCCATTTACCTTCAAAATAATATTCATGATCATCTGTAACTATAATCCTTTCTCCATTTTTAAGTTTTACTTTTACAGTTTTTTTTGAATTATAGTATTCAAAGGTATTAATAACTTTTTTAACTTCAACAGATTTAGTAATCTTATTATAAGAATCTACTAAATCTCCTTCTTTAACATCCTTTATAGGGATGTTACCTCTATTTTTAGTTTTAACCAAGGTGTCCGGGGCATGACAGCTCGTGCCACCTTGATTGACCACAATAGTTTTGGTAGAATCTCGGTTCCAGTAGTAAACATCGCTGTAACTACTAAATAGGGGTATTATTTGTCTCGTCTCCTGATTCTCCATTATAAATTATTGCTTCTTCAATCGCTAACCCTAAAGTGTTTTCCATACTGCCCCCATATATTCTCATGACTTCTTCTTCGGAAGTTATTTTAGCACTTTTCGCTGCTCCTCCATCATCCAGAATTTTATTTTTTAACAGGTCAATTATATCAATCTCGTGTCTTTCTATGACGTTGGCTCCAGTAAGTTTAGCCTTCATTTCAACAACTTTCAGAACAATCTCTAAGTACTTTGCCTGATGTTGCTCTACTAAACCCATTTTCTTTTTACTGTATTTCTTTTTCGGCTTTATCGTAAAATCATCCTCGTCATACACATCCTCGCTGTCGTCCGATAACCCTGAGACCTCATCCTGATATTGGATATCTTTAAGTTCCTGCCATTTTCTAAGGGCTTGGTTACTAACCCAATCCAAATCATCCAACAAACGAGTGCGCTCTGCCTCCGCAGAATCCTCACTTGTTTTGACAACAATAATGTTACGCATTTTTTTATCATATAAATCTCGGTTTGATCTTACGGTTGTATAGTAGTTTCTGTTTTGGTTTAGAAGTTCAGTTATTTCTTCCCACGTTGCTCCTGCTTGACGTAGTTCCACCATATAAGGAAAATCTACTTCCTCATCAAACTCACATCTTTTATTGCCGTGCTGAGTCCTACGGTTATGTAGGTTTACATGTATATATCGGGTTAAATCCACATTCAAATTTTTGCAAAGATACAAATTATTTGTTTACGAATCAAATGTGTGATTTATTATGTTGACTGTACCTCGATCCCGATCTAAAACATGTATTGCATATCCTGACTCCCCAGCTCCAAAATTGGTCTGTACCCATCCCGACGGAGGAGAAAATGCTGGCATATTATAATATTCAAAAAAGTTGTTTCGGCTCATACCTAATTGATGTAGATCAGCTTTGTACACCCGTATTTTCTTGTCAGATATCCCCCATCTCTTAAAGACGGAATTTAGAAATCCTACAGCTTTCGGAGTTAACTCATAGGGAAGCCCAGACTTCATATATTGTCGGTCTTTTCCATGTGTGAATACTTCCGCATTTTTACCATAAACAGAATACCCTATAAAGTCTCGTATTCTTTTAAACTCTATATTAGCTGTTGGGTATAACTTTTTGAAAATACTTTCCATTGTGTACCCAAGGATAGAGTTAAATGACCCTGAGTTACCTTGTATGGAAATTTTACCATTTCTTCTAACAACTAAATTACTTTGTGGCATAGTTAAACACCAAATATACCCTGTATAATTCTCACTTTGTAATTGCTTTTTTGGTTTAAAGGTTATTTCTGATTTATTATAAACAACAGATAGTAAAAAATCTACTCTGTTATCTGTAAGTAAGTTTGATTTAGTATTATTAACTACACACAGAGATTGTAGCTGATTTAAAATATTTTTCGTTCCACTGATAGTCGCTGACGTATCTACTCGTACGGAGCCATCCGCTAAAATAACTTCTTTAAGAAAAATGTCAAACTGACGCTTAGAGAGTTTCCAAAGCCATTCAGGGAGCTTTATTTTATCGTTTATTAGTGACAAAAGGGTTGATACTTTATCTTCCCCTGTGTGTTTATTATTTATAATAAACTCAGTAAGGGGTTTGGGTTTGCTAATAAGTTTACGCCCTTTTATAGACACAACTTTCTTTATATACTCAGACTCTCTACAAGAGATACCAAGATCATATAGAAGTTTCCTAATAATGTCTTTAGTTACCTCTTTTGCTTGAGATATAACAAAACCACAAGGTATTTTTTTCTTATTTTTAGTTATAGACCCGTCTGTTATTACCCAAGCAGCAAACCGTATAAGTTCATCTGATATAGAATAATCAGATTTTAAATTAAGTCCAGATACTTGAAAAGTAATCTCTTGTGCTTCTTTTTTAAATGCCTCTTTAGATGTTATATACTCATAAATCTCTTTTTCTTTTTTGGATTTATGTTTTTTATATAACATACGATGCTCTTCCGTTACACTTATATCAATATTCTTATTTTTATATGTGTGCACACTACACGCCACATCAGGGTTAAATACGTACTGTAAAGGCTGTTCAAATAAAATCTCACCTGTATTCATATTTTTACTTGCAACTAAATCCTTTTTAGTTAAATCTGTGTAATACTTCCACCCAGAATTAGTAAGAACTTCTACATCTTGTGTAAAACAGTGGTTATCATTCTCGGCTCTGGTTATAATTATTTTATGTGCGATATCCGCTTGAAGTAATTCTTCAATATAAGTAACATAAGTCTCTAATACTAAGGAGAATTGCTGCTCAGAAGTCATGTTCTGTGGTAGTAAATGACCCCCTCTGGTAGTAAGCCCTTCAAACCCATCTAAAGTATCTCCAAGGTCTATTAAATTTAGAACTTCAAATCTGCCGTACAGATTGAATTGAGATATAACATCTTGTAGATTTATGGAAAAAGCATCTATAAGTTTCTTGGCATTCCAATCATAATTTAAAAACCCTGATGAGGCATCCATACCTGCATGTACATCAGATATAAAATTATTTAATATTTTAGGGCTAAAAGTACGAGATGGGTTTAGCTTAATAGCCGTTTTGTTTAAAGACTCAACAGCATTTTTTATGGTTGATAATAGATCGACCTCCGTACTTTCTTTTACCGCCTGTTGGATTACCCATTGTTCTCCAGTAGATATTTTGGTACTTACCCTATGTACAGGAAGATCATAATTTTCTAATGCTGTTTGCCTTAATTTTTCAACGGTATTTGTTATATTGCCGTTAGCATCTTTAGTTTGGCTAACCAAAGTCATAACAAGTTCTTTATGACGATAGTACATTCTCTCTAAAGTCAGAAGTTTTATACCCGTAATTTTTTCTAATCTACCACAGTACTTACTGACCGACTCAGTAGTGAATTTCGGGTTCTGGATAAACGCATCCTTAGTTGATAGCACACTGTTCTTTTTTGGATTAACTAAAAATCCAAGATTTTAACTTTTTTAAAAAAGACATTTTTTCTGTTTTTGGAGGAATAGACAGGTTTTCTAATTTTTCTCCTTTCGCTAATTTAGTGACCGCTTCTAAGAAGTCCACTATTTTAACCAACCCATGTCCTTGATAAGAAGAAGTTGCACCCTCTAACTTTACTACACAACTTTCAATAACTTGAAAAAAAGTATCTTGGTTAAACTCAGGGTATATTGCTTTTGAAGCACTTAACAACCCTGCAATAAACGGGGTAGCCATACTCGTACCTGATAAAAATTCCTCTTTGTCCTCAGGAAACGTAGACAAAATGTCGACACCTGCTGCAACAACTGTTACCGAACCAAAACTACTAAAGGTAGCTATTTTATATTCGTTATATATTTTTTCTACTGCACCTACAGAGATAACTCCAGCTACTTTTTTAGACAAAGCGGCTGGGTAATCGGTCTGAGACGCATCGTTACCAGAAGCACAGACAAAGAATCTTTTATTATCTGAACAGAAGTTTCTGACCGCCACATCTATTCGTGGATCAAGCCTATCTGCCCCTAATGAAGCATTTATTACTTCATACCCCTCTATCTGGGCTGCTTCTATCCCTGCTGCAATCCATCGACTGGCCCCTAATCCATTTCTGGAAGAAAGAACTTTAAAAAGACCTATAGAAGTATTTTTAAATAGACCGTGTTTATTAGATACAACAATTCCTGCGACGTGGTGACCATGAAATCCAGAAGTACCCCCCTCATTCGTAAACTCATATACTGTATCTACTTTGCCTACCAAAAAGCTATTGCTGGTCTTGGCTGTATCATCTAAGACTGCCAATCTGCCTTTGTTATTTTTGGTTAATTCTTCTACTTTTTCATAATCAATAAAATCTCTGTACCATTCAAACCCATCTTTTTTAGATGATGAGCCTATTAGAACTGGAGGTTGACTATACACTATATCAGGTGGACTAAAGAAGGATTTGATCTTTTGCATCGTTTAAGAATTAGCGGTTAACAATTTTTTATATTTATGGTAGTAATGCTCTCGGTCTGGAAGCCCCAGAGTTCCCCCGTTTATTTTACGAGTTATACTTACTATTTTGTCTTGGTCTGCCAATATGTTTAAATCATTTCTTTCCCAATACCAAGCAGCAAATTCTAACCCTATTTCTGGAGTTAATAAAAGATCAGGGTTACTTAACACATCTATTTCAATATAATCCGAAAATTCTCTATAATTACTTCTACCAGTACATTGAATAAATCCTCTACCTCTATATTTCCACCCATCTCCCCACTCTAAATTACCTAAATTCATTTTACCCCAACCACCTCCATATATAGTGTTTGCTATAGATTTTCTATCGGCTGGCTTACCTTGCTGTCTGCCATACTGATAACATAGTGCTCTGCTTATACGATGTCGTCCAAACGTACTAAGCAGAGCATCTACACTATAATTCAAATTTTCTTCAAATCGGGTAAAAAGTTGAGTTTCATGAGCACATTGCGCCCAGAAATGAGCTTTTCTTAATGGAGAAGATATGTCATATTGGTTTAATATGATGTCATATTCTTTGTTATAGATATATGTTAAATCCTTCCCCATTTCGATTATGACAATTTATTTGCCTGATGAGGGTTGCCTACTCTATCCTCAAAACGTTCGTTATTAACAAAGAACCCGTAGATAGTTAAGGCCGTACCGATCACCGTACCTATGGCAGCCGCAGCAACATCAATATTTAAAGCCAAATAATCTATTGTTGCCGATATAGGAGCCAAAAACTTTATATTTAGGTTCAGGGCCTCATTTAAGCTAATCAATAGACCGACCAACTGCATACCAGATCGTAAAAGTGATTTTGCTTTTTCAATCCATTCAGCCTTAATTTCTCCTGCTGACTTCCTGCCATATCCTTCTGGGATAAGTAAAAGGTAAATCCACCACGCAAAAAAGGGAAGAAAATAAACTACTTTGATGATAGAATTACTATACACCCCACCTGAGTCTAAAGAAAAAGGATCACAACTGGAAAGGACAATACAAAGTATTACCAACAGTCCGAGACCTAATTTTGATTTTAAGAAACTTAACATACTTATAATAATTTAACGATTAATAAAAAGAAATCTTGCACCCCTGCCAGACGAATGATTAGCCGCCCGACATAATTTATATTCAATGGCACTTTCGTCCGTGAACACTTTTCTTGTTTTAAAGTACATCAAAGACCCACACCCATTAGATGTAAATACTTTAGTACTGTCTTGTGTGATCTCAGTTAATTCTATACCTTTATTGGCTAAAATCTGATGTACCACTTTTTTATATATTCTACCGCTTGTGACCTTTATAGATAAGGCAAATCCATCATAAAAATAATTGACTCCCCCAACCTCAAACACAAAATACTTTTTCACTGGAACTGCGGTTACAGATACTACTCCCTCAAATTGAGTTTGTTTTGTTGCCCCAAGGTTTGAGAGCACATTTAAGTTGTTATACCACACAAAAATGGTATCTTCTGGAGTATTTCTGGTTCCAATAAAATTATTAGGTATTTCGGATGGTGTTCCTTCTGGAACAGCATATACAGCCGCCTGAAATACTTGTTCTGGCTCTGTGGTTTCTTCTTGCTTACTACATGAGAGTAGTAACATAAAAGAAAAAAACATATATACAATACTTTTCATACTAAAATTTTCTCAAAGATACAATCAGTTTTTCAAACAACCTAATTTTAAAACAAAAGGGCAGATAAAAACCTGCCCTTTTTGAAATCTTTTAACTTAAAATTACATTTAGGCAACAAATGTTTGATTGCAACCTTGGCTTTGCAGACTTGCACCATTGTAGTAAACAGAGTTTGAACCTAATATTGTGATAGTCACTTCATAAGTTCCTGCTCCTTCATTTTCTACAACAACTGTGTCTGATGCTCTTGTGAAACCTGCTCCAGTTATAGCAGTGTTAACATCTCCTGCAATGGTAGCTAATGTTGCTCCTGCTGCATATCCACCAGTAGTACCGATTTGAGTTCCACCTGTAACGGCAGAAGATATCTTAGTAGGATCAGTATCGTATTCAAATGCAAATTTGTAAACACATTGAGTGCTAAAATCACATTTAACTACAGCATTCACTGTAACTGCATTTACAACTACTGATACAATAACTACTGTTCCAACAATTCTAAGCCTGTTACCTACTACAGTTACTCCTTTGAACTCATCTCCTTGGTAGTAAGGGTCAATTCCATTTGCTATCAGCGCAGTAGCAATGGCAGTTCTGATATTTTTTGCTGTGCTCGCACTTGCGAAAGTCACGGTTACGTTTGCACCATCATTACCAACAAAGGTTATGGCAGTTACAGCCGTTAAGTTTGCAGGAGTAATGTCATACGCACATACTTCTGCGGTGTCACCACAACACACGCCTAAACCTGCTGTTCCTTTGAATCCAAGGAAACCTACAGTTCCACCGTTAGGTACAGTCTGTAATTCTGGGCTGGTTATTGTGAATTGGTCTGGGTTTGAAAAACGTCTTACACTCATACTTCGTGTTTTTAGATTTTAAATGATTAAAAATTAAACACAAAAGTAGTATTTATTTTAAATAAATTATAGTGTAGTTATGGTATCTGAGCCTTTTAGTAGATTTAACCCATGATTATACATAACTATCACATTAGATAGTTTGGCACTGTCCTCAAAAGGTAAACTGAACCCTGCACACCAAGTAGAGTATTTCATGTTTTTAAATTTTGACCTATCTTTTTCAAACGCCAGATTTAAAACTTGCTCTACACATACAGGCACAGTATAAAATAATTCAGGAAATTTTTCACCTATAAATTTGTAAAAAAAGGAATATTGGAAGTATCCTTCAAAACCGATTAATGTATATTTTTCTCCCTCATCTTTATTTTGTTCTAAGAAATTTATAATTACTGTCCGTAGTTCATCTGGATCGGCTTTTTTAGCCATAAAATATTCAGAATTTAACTCTTTAGCTTCTTCCTCCCAAATTTGGTTGAACGGAAGAAGTACATAAGACTCTAATTTTCCTATACCAACATCATCTACAGTGATTATAGCCATAGAGACTTTACAAACAGCATGTACATTTGGATTTAATCCAGTAGTCTCTACTGAGACAAACACATTTTTCATCCCAACTTTTTTATGGTTAAAAAACTATTTACCGCTTTCCCCTGAATGGTCTGGGTTTATATGTAAGACTTCGATCTGTAAGAACAATAAAGACATCACGCTCAGGCTGAATCGCATCCAGTTTTCCTATATCTATGGCTGCTTTTACAGCCTGAATAGATAAAGAAGGGTGATACTGAGTAACAAACTCTTTAACAGATAGAAGTGGTTCATTAACCGTTGTTTGTAATTTTCTATGTAGAAAGCCCATTTTTTTTTAATTTTGTATATTTTCGTATACTATTATTTCTAACCAAATTTGCGGTATTTTACCATAAAATTTGGATGCAGACATACTGTAAATTCGAGAATCATTCGTATATACTACTCCTTGCATTGCATCGAGTAGTGTTTTTTGCAAATTATCAATGTCAGGTTTTTTATCTTTTGGAACTAAATTACCTTCTTCAATAGTTTTAAGTGTTTTTTTAGGTAGACTGGCAGGGGGAGTAAAAATAAGAATCATGTTCACAAAAATAGGTGTATCAAATAACACAAAATTCTCTGGGAGTTGAGATTTAATATCATAAGCAATATTTCTCTCTTTTTCTACCACTTCCTTTTTTTGAAATGATCTGATCTGGCCCTTCCCTAAAGCTACAAATCTCGCACTTTGTTTTGCCAGTGGTGTACCTAATATTTTTAAAATCAACCTTTTCTGTACTTCTGCCATTTTGCCATAGTGTCTAAATAACTCAACTGTATGTAATACGTCAAACCACTTTTCAAAAGCAATAAAGACGTATTATCATCATATTCCCAGACCGAAGCAATTTCTTCCATATCGAAAGACGCTGACCACGTAGGAATTTTAGTGTTCGGGTCAAGAACCGTAGTACTCAATATTTCTTCAAAAACTTTATAACTCATTACACGTGCTTGTTCCTATTATACAACATTTTAATATATTTATAGAAACACTGTCTTTGCAACAGGCATTGACCAATCTATATTTAAAAACATACGCCCCACATGTGGTTATATTGACACAAGGGTTATCCCCAACTAAAGCTGGAATCACGGCCCCAACAGGAGCACTGACTGCTGTCCATTGGCCTCCAGCATCTTCACCTACTAACAAATCACCTAAACATCTGACTGCTTTGGCATTGCTATTGTTTATAACATAGTCTGTGGCCACTCCAATTTTTGGTGGTATTCTCAAAGATACACACCCGAAAAAGAATATAAAAAGTATTGATATATATTTCATAAGTACAAAGGTAAGTTTATTTTTTATAATAAAGAAACATTTTGCAAAAATCGCTAAAATTTTATTCGGAAATAATGATCGGGTCTGCGATTGGTGTACCTGCATCTGCAATATCATAGGTATAATTGACTGTATAGACACAAAGACCGCAAGTAATAGTGGCAGTATATGGGCCTTCTATAGAGACTGGAAAATCATTTCCTACTCCTGTATCTGTACCAGACCACGCTATTGTACAGCCTGTCAGGTCACCTACTACAGTAAGGGTACAATCGTTACATTCGATTGTAAATACTGCTGTACAGTCCTGCTCACAATAGATGATTGGAGTACAAATAGGAGGACAATCACACAGGGTTACTACTCGTCTTGCCCTTATAAAAGGAGCACCAATAGGATCACCGTACCAAATAATCCATTCTGTTCCCCAATTGATACCATCTACCGATGTTTGGTAGTAAATTATATCTGTAATTACTACAGCAACAGGAAGTACACCAGTTTTTTCAAATAATATTCCATCTACACATATCAAACCTATTGTAGAAGCATCTGGACATTCGTCTGGAGTTTCATACTCTAAAACAATTACTTGTGTTTCGTCTGGACAGTCATTTATGGCCGTTACTAATGTGAAAGTTACATCTCCTGTAATTCCACATATTTCAGTATCATTTGTGTATGGTACTGGAGTACCATTAGTATCTATGGTGAAAGAAACAATTGTGTATGTTACATCTACAGGGATGGTGATTGTTGCCTTCACACACACATCTCCATTAGGTTTTTGATAGATGGAAGCATCAAATCTATCGGTCTGTAAGAACGGACAAACAGCAACAGAAATAGGGGTGGATATAGTTACATTACAGTCATCTGCATACTCAACAATCGCTCGAACATAAAGGAGTGTAAAAGAACTTGCGTTTGGTATAATTGCTGTAATGATACTGGTATTATCTGCTGGTGTCCATACAACCAAATCCGTACTATATTCAAACTGAACTGCTGATACTGGAGACGTGTTCAGACCTGATAATGTCAACTTTATTACATCATTTACTATTTCATAGTCTATTTTTACTGCTGGTTGATTAAAAGCCTCACACTCATCTCCGCCACCGCCCCTCCATTCAGTCTCAATTTCTGTTTCTGTGTAAATCTCACAAATAGGATTGACTGCGGTAAGTCCTTTTAAATTGTAAATTGTAGGAGAAATCGTACAGGTTTTAAAATCTTCTATTGACTCAATATATACGTTATAGGGTTTACCGAGGTGTTGGATCGTATAGATATTTCTAAGTGTATTTTCAAAAAATTGTTTAGAATTATCATTTACCAGATATTGAACTTTAAGACCACGGTATAGATTTATGATCCATTCATAGTGAAGCATCTCAGTAAGGTTTCTTGAAAATCTTCTTAGAAAATCTCCAGTACCTTGTACAAATTTAAACACCAAAGTTTTATCTGTAGTAGCAAAATCGGTTGATGCTGCCGCTACAGACCCTTCAACTATACTCAGAGATGGATGATAATGTACCGCCATAGCCCACAAGCCAGAAACGATTAAATTACCCCCGTGTACTTTAGTATTAAGACCTTGGGTATATTGTTGCAAGCGTCTCCCATAAGACAGAAGTATCATGGGGTCTTGGTCAAACTTAGGAGCTATAGATTTAGGTTGTTTACCTTGAATTACTCCATGTTCTACTTCCCCATATTCAGGTCTGTAGGTATCTGTGTCGGATAGCTCTGGAACATCTACAGATGTCGGGAAATAATAATTTCCAGAGGTCGTACTTTTATAAAGTTTTCCTATACCTTTAGACACAGCATCTACTCCGTATTCCTGTAAATGTATTGCTTTGAATAACGGATTTTCACTGGTAACCGTTTCCCCTTTACTATTTTCTGGACTTACATCAATTTTATAACTGAATAAGTCTGTTCCTTTAAATTTAAGCTCATGCCATTTTACATCGGTTGGAGTTGCATCTACTTTATAAGTATCTGGTAGTAACGGTATGTTTAAATCAGTATGTTCATAAAATCCATCCAATACTTCTCCATAAAGATCAACATCATGTGGCTGTAGAGCATAAACTTTTTTAGTGTTTATATCGGTATAGAATTTTAGATTTAATATATGTGCAATAGATTTTAGATACTCCAAATTAGTCAGCTCCCTATCTATAATCGAAGTCGCACTAATTAATACATTATTATTTCCTAACTCATTTTTTCCATAGTCAGACCAGAAGAATTTGGCTGATCGGGTTGCAAAAAATTCAGTAAACTTTACTTCTGGAGAAGCATTACAGGCAAATTCTATATCAGGTACTTCCTCTATACTGTCAAAGATCGTAAGGAACGAATTTTTTCCTGCTGTCCAAACTCTTAGTGATTGTCCGATCTTTATAATTACCTCAGTGGCTTCTATAGTTTCTATGTACGGCCCTATTGTTCCGTTGTACACTATGTTGCTTCCAACATACTGAATAGGTTCTTCCCCTTCAAATACCCAAGCATAAATACCTGCAATAGTATCCTCTGTTGTATCTCCTGCGGTCTTTGTAGAAAATACTTCTTCAAAGTATCCTGCAATGTTTATTTTAATATCGAATACCCCTCTTTCATTAAATTGGAAAATTGTTTTTGGTCTGTCTCCTATATCTGCGGTTCCAGTGGCAAGCGGTTGACGTATTCTAAATTTTCTTGAATTATCTTCATGTAAATTAGGGTCTAAAATATAGGTTAATAAACGCCTACCATAATCTGATTCTAAAATAGGAGATACTAAAGTAAACCCTATGTCACAAAACATTTTTCTGATTATAGGAAGTGGAAAAAACCAAGGACGTAGATCATCCATGTTTACAGATAAAGGGCCAACCGTGTTTGTTTTACTGGCCCCTTTAATTATATTTATGGTTCCGTTTACTGCAAAATCTTGTGTAAATATAATAAAAACTTTTACACGAACCAAAGAAACGGTAACTGTTATAGGAGAAGTAAATTCTCCTAAAGGTATTTTTATTAGTCCTGATTGTGCGGTAAAAAAAGTTTTTCCATTAACAACTACAAGCCCTGTAAACCAACCATCTAAACATAGTATTGATAGTATGTTGTCT
This sequence comes from Arcicella sp., assembly GCA_043769985.1. GTDB lineage: Bacteria > Bacteroidota > Bacteroidia > Cytophagales > Spirosomataceae > Arcicella. Next base: position 29,917 of record JAYVIV010000078.1, on the reverse strand, counting down.
GTAACATACACACGCACCTTATTATTTGTAACTGTGCTACTTATAATTACAGCAACATCTTTACATACTGTAGACTTTTCCCCTTTAGGATTTATAAATGCTACATCCCTATGTGATCTTCCAGTAATAAGACGAAGATCACCATAATCTACTAATGGATAGTAAAAAGGTCTTAACCCATCAACGTACTTGTAGGACAATGGGGTACTTCCGTTTGCTTGTAGAGCATCTGTATTTAGCATCGGAAATAAAATCATGTCCTTTACATAGGTCTCAGACAATTTTTTAGCCCAAAAAAGATCGGTCAAAATAAAATTAACTGCTATACTTTCTTTTGAAGCATCTTCAACGGTTAAATAGATTCCAGAATACCAGATATTACCTGTGAATAGTGACAGAGGAAGTCTTCCATTCTGAGCATGATGAAATTTAGAAAGAAGGTGAATATTTTTCGGGGTCGCTGGCAGATCAATATTCAGAACATAATCAAAAGATATACTATTAATTTCTGAAAGTTCTGAAAGCTGTTTTGTCAAACTAAGTTCGGCAGTTGGGGTTAAATCCAAATAGAAATACCCATCGTCATCTAAAAAGATGGGATTTTCATTAGGTATTTCTTTTAGTCTTAACTTTATACAACTCATTATTAAATATGTAAAAGATTGTTTGTATCAGACACTAACATACTGTAATTTTTAGAAACCGAAGTAAGTATAAGTCCTATACTTGACGGAGCTTTGTTTATACCTGTAGTTAATACCCCAGAACTGTTGCTGGCTGTAACTTGGGTATTTATTGCATGAAATTCTCCTTCGTAAAAAACCTTATCTACTCCTTGAAGTAAGCCTTCTCCAGTATTTAAAATATGAAGAAGTACTATGCAGCAATTGTCTTTCAAAATATTTGCTGCCAGTATTTTACCTTGGCTTAACCCAGAAATTTTTAAAAAAGAATCTTGAACAACAACCCTACGATCATCATTGAAAGTTTCTTTATAGTATGCAGAATCATCGTCCAAAGGTGTTATTAATTTCCACGGAGTAGACACCGATGCCCACGGAATATCTAATATTTCAGTTTCCACATCAAATATGACTGCATCTATCGCTAAGTCAGAACATTTAGCAACATAAGTATAAATAACATATTGGTCTACAGGAGACCCATCCCCTGTATCACAATCAGTAATTACACTATTCATTTCCAATAATTGTACTGCCATTAGTTTGAGTTTGGTTGATGAATTGGAAGGGCTATTTTAAACACAGCCACCAATGATGAAGCTACTTCATCCCATTCAAAGGTATTAGCGATGACTGGAAGTTGTCGTTTTACATTTCTGTTGTCAGGCACATGTAAAAAATATTTACCACTCGACATTAACTGTTGGTAAAAATAGGTATCTCGATCTTCAATAACAGATGTTGTTATTCTTAATCGGTATTCAAAATAAGATATTTTATTTGCCGTCATCAGGGAAGTAAATGGTCTGCCTTCAATAATTCTGGCTATTTCATTCTGGCTGGTGATTTGTTTTATATCTAAGATTTCTCCTAATACAACACCTAAGCCCCCGTAATAGTCTTGGTAAGTAATGTCTATTGCATCGCACTGATCCACAAGTTTAATTGTGTAGAAGTAAGGATCGTCAAAATCTTTTCTGACATACACATCTACATACGTAGCTTCGGAAGCCAGACTTCTTGGCAGTAGGTTCAGGCTTACTATTTTATCTGTTGGAACTGCTACAGAGCCAGCCATAAAATCTAAGAAAACTCCTTTGTTTGTGTAAACCGTTGCTACAAAATTTATGGTTCCTGCTTTGGCGAATACATACATCAAATCATTGGAGTTCTTATTCAGGTATATTACCCTTGGTTTGTGAGTAAGTACATGGAAATTTTCTACACTAAAGAAATCATCGAAGTAGACTACACTGGCATTAACAACATAGAAAGAAGAACTTTCCTGCTCAGCACTTTCTGTTTTTACACAAGTAAGTTTTACTGTTGTCTGTTCCCAATAAACCAACTTGTATTCCCCAAACATAGATGACTCTGTTCTTATATTTCCGAAAGCATGGTCTAATGCGGCTGGTGGTTCGGTGTACAAAACAGAAAAAATATCTCGCTCAAAGGTTATCAGAAAATCTATTCCTTCTTGTGGAACATAAGACAAAGTAGGGGTTATCTGATTCCCGTCTGCGTCTTTCAAATAGTACAGAAAAAGTTTACTTTCAGTTGGGCTGTCTACTCCAGTCATATTAAGAGTAAACCCTATATATGTATTTAAAAAGTTATACGTCGATGGTGAGTTTGTTATTGTTGCCATTAAATTGTACTTTGTTTTTGAGCAATATCCAATCTCTCTTTCAATCGTTGGGTTGTATTCAAAGAAGTAGTAAGAGCCGTCACCAATATCTCATTCTGTTTAAGGATTACATCTATCTGTGCTGATCCTACTTCACGGGCTATTAATTGAGCCTGACGTAGATAAGACCCTTCATCGATACCACTAACTTCAAACTTAGGTTGCAAGACCTGTGGAGTACTTGCTAATACTCCACCATCGCCAAATTTTCTACCATACCCATTGTAAGAATTTATCCTGCTCAATTCGTTCTTGAAAATATGAGAACTCTTTCTGTTGATGATAGTTTCACCATCTTCAAGCTCAATTATTTCATCATTGTATCTATATTTTACCCCTCCTTGTGCATGTCTTTTTCCTGTAACCCGACCACCACTTCTATCAGCTTGTGTGGTTCCTAATTGTCCTCCTTTTTCAAAGGATTTTATTAGGGCCTTCGCTACTGTAGAACCAATCTTTATTAATGCAATACTTCTAAGGATTGATGGAACGGTAAATAGAAGTTTAGGATCGGCTACAGCAGCCGCTAATAATATACTTTGTTTTGCTATGTAATACTGAGCAAGTATGTCCAGTAAGCTAAGAACTAATTTTTTTAGCGCATCTTTTACACTGGCTCCTTCCTCGCCTATTAAGGCATCAGCAAGTTCCCCTCCAAAATCAGCAACAGCATCTACTACCGCATCATTTAGTTTTCTTCGCTCTTGAAGTAATTTTCTATCTGCTTCTGCTTGTGCTTTTGATGTATCTGAGTTGTTCTTATCGGTAAGGTTCTGAGAAGCCTGATTATAGTTTGCCTGTGCTTCTAATGCTCTTTTATATGCTTCATCAGACACACTTCCTGTTACCGCTTGTACGGCAACAACTAATTGGGCTTGCCTTAATTCTTCCTCAGCAATTTTTAATTCTTTTGTTGCTACAGAAATATCTATAAGCCATTGAAGATATTCTTCTGGGGTTCTACCTAAACGAGCTGTCAACAGATCACGTTCTTGCCCTGTAAACTTCCCGTTCTTGAACTGCTCTTGCAGGGCTATTATTTCTTTCAGAGAAGTTATTTCAGCCTCATTTATAACTGACCCACTTTTCAGAGCCGCAGCCGCTTGTAAAGCAATTAATTTTTGACCATCAATTATAAGTGTTTCTTTGGCGATTGCTAATTGCTTCTCCTGTTCTTGGGTAAATACAACATTACTGTTTCCTAATGCCAAAGCCAAACCCCCTAAAAGTTTTTGAGCTTCTAAGGATTTGATCTGAAACTCTAATTTTCTGGTGCTTGCCTCTAAATTGTTTTTTTCTACTATACCTTGGTACTCTAACTCACTGGTTAAATTCTGAGCCGCCTCTAAATTTTTCTTGGCGGTATCGGTGTCAACACTATCCTCAAACTTAATGGTTTCAAGTTCAAGTCTTATCTTAATCCCTTCGGCTCCTTTAGCCCTGAGTTTGGCGAGTGTTTCAGCGAAGTTGTCATCAGTTTGCTGTAAAGTATCTAACTGACCTTGTAATAACTTACGGTCTTTTTCTACATTGATTAATTCAATCTGTTTTGCTAATTGAGCTTCACTTGTTATGGTGTTTCTGGCTTTTATTTCTTGTGCTGCCGCTTGAGCTTCAAGATCGGCCTTTAAAATAGCAAGCACATTTTTTTTAACGTCCTCAGATGACCTCTGAACAGTCAGTAAGTTTATACCTTTTAGAAAATCATTGTACAGCTTCTTTTTAGCATCTAATTGGGCCTGTACGTTAGCAATATTTTCAAGAATTACTTCCCGTTTAGTTACGTCGTTGGTTGATTCTAATCGTTTTTCAAAATTTTTAAGTGACTCGGTTAGAGTTTCTATTTCTGTTTTTCCTTTTGTAAATCCAGTAGTATTAGCTTTTATGTTAGCTGCCAGTTCCGCCTCCTTTTTTTCTGCTGCATTAAGCAAAGCTAATAGTGTCTTAAACCTTGGGGTTGTTTGGTCGGCCCTTTCTACCGCCTCTTTAAATGCCTCTACTAACTGAGTCGCAGAATTTAAAGTTTTAACGGCTTCGATATCAGAATTTCCAAACTGTAGAAGATCGAGTTCTTCATTTACTTGTAATTGATTTTGTACATTTCGTAGCTCTCGTAAAGATGCCGTTTGTTTATAAACAAATGTGATAGCTTTACTTCGTGCTTCTACTTCTGTAAGTCCTCCTGACTTATAAGCACTGGTTAATTTTTTTTGGAGTAGTAACCTTTCAGTATCTTGAATAAGTTGGTCGGCAGATGTTTTTATACCTTCCCTAAAAATTCCTTGGCGAGTTCTGGCTTGTTCCTGTAAACTCTCAGATACCGCTTTTTCAACTTCACTAATTCCTATAGTTCTATTTGATATAGATGTTAAAGCCGCTACAAAGTTACCGCCAAATGCAGCAGTTTTTGATAAAAACTCCCCCAATGATGCCGTTCCTTCTATCAAAGCGGTTATTCCATTAAGTGCCCCTGCTGTTTGGTTCACAACAGCTTTACCTAATTCAGTATTCCCAATAGCAATAGCTAACCCAGACCATGCAGATTTTAATAAAGTTATTCTTCCTTGTAATGAACTCAATTGTTCTACTGCAATTTGGGATGCAGAAGCTAAGGCTTTTCCAAATCTATCCGATCCTGTTTCAAGTTCTTTTTGTTGGGTTACTACTTCCTTTAAATTCTTAGCCAATATTAAGGCTTGTACTGCCCCTCTTTTTCCGAATAAATCAAATGCCGTTGCTAACTTACTTTGGCTGTTATTAAGCAATTCTAAAGAGTCTTTATAATCTAACCCAGCCTTACTTGACTCAATCAAAATATTTCTGAATGAGGTGGCTGCTGTTGATGCAGGTACGCCTCGGTCTGCTAACACTCCCAATACAGCTAATAGTTCTTCTAATCCTACTCCTGCGGTTGCTGCGGCTGCTGATACTGTAGGTAATGCTGTTTCCAAATAACTAAATGAAAGGGCAGTATTTATTGTTGATCGAGTTAAAGAATCTACTACCCTACGAGTCTCAATAGCTGTAAGATTAAAGGCTTTTATAGTAGAACCAGTAAGTAAAGCTACTCGGTCAGCACTTTCTCGTACTGCAACAGAGAAATCTACAATAGCAGATGTGGACGCTAAAATAGCGTCTGGTTTCAAACCTAACTTTACAAGTTCCTGTTGAAGTTTAGCAACTTCTGTAGCGGTAAAGGCAGTAGTCCTACCAAGTACTTCTGCCTGAGCACTAAGATCGCCTAACCTTGCTTTGTCTCCACCTAATAATGCGCCTAAGTTTACAATTTCTGCCTCAAATTCTATTACTGTTGAAATAGAATCTGTAAATGCTTGTGTTACATATCCAATTGCAGTACTCGCTATTGTAAATCTGGCAACATTTGCAAACAAGTTAGCAAACGCTCCCAGACCAGAGCTGCTTTGCTCAGTTTTCCCTAATGCTTTATTTACTTCATTAAGAGCTTTTTTTAGAGCTTCTGATTCTACTTTTAATTTAGCTAAAAGAGTTTGTCCTTTTGGAGTCTCCCGTGCTTTGACAGTAAGGTTTAAATATTGGGCCGTTAACTTCTCAATTTCTTTCTGGTGTCTGGTTAGCCCTTGGCTATTCGGTACAAACTTAAAATCTTTTGCAGCTCTGGCCAGTCTGTTCAGTTCTGTTTCTGTAGCCCTAAGTTCACTCTGTACCTGCTTTAAGGCTTCCTTTGATTTTGTAGGGTCTCCAGTAAGTTGAGTTACTAATGTATCTCGTGCCCCTGCATTTGAAGCGGACTTACTTTTAAGCAAATCCAATTGTCTGCTTAAATCCTGAAATTTAGTATTGGTTGCTGATATTGCAGCAAATACTTTTTGCAGATCATTTACAACCGCTTGAGTACCAATAGAGGTTATGCTAAATTGTATCTGTTCAGCCATTAGCAACTTGGTTTATAAATGTTCTCGTCTTTTTTTCTTCCTTCGCTTTTTTGTGTCGGGTTATTCTTTTCCCAAAGAAGTGTTGGTTTAAAACTTCTGCTACATCCGCATCAAAAATAGAACGTATTCTTGCAGCATGTTTCATCCATGTTGCAATTCTCCTGAATGATAAAAATCTGGAAAGTTCTTCTAATGATCCATACTCTTTGTGAGTGTAGTTCAACTTCATTGCAAAAGTACCTTTGCAGTCTCTAAGCCCTACTGCTTGGAAGAAGTGTGGTGAATGTACTTGGTCAGGAAAAAAGGGTAGGTCTAATTTTTTACAACCGACTCCAAAGATGTTGTACCCAAAAGCTGCACCACCTAAATATGCACTTTGTTGTTTAGCCGCAGTCTTACTCAGAGTACTTAACCAAAGAATAGCATTGTCCGCTTTTTCTTTAGCCGTATATTCTGGAAGAACAAGATCATCAAACAAATAAGTATCCATACTTTGGTTTAAACCACAAAGATATAAAAATTCTTAATACAAGTATGTTTACCGATAAAAATATAATTCCGTTAAGGGCACAGAGAAAAAACTTTTTGAATTTCCCCCCTTTATGCACGTGCATAATTTTGCCGTAGGTGAAATTATGCACGTGTAGCACCAAAAAATTTACAAGTAAATTTTTCGGAGGTTGAGTATGCGGAACGCATACTCAACACTAATTTTTGTAAACTGTAAACCTTTTAATTTGTAAAATGAACGAAGTGAATTTTACAAATTATGCATAATATTGCAATATACTGATCATTGCCTGTAGTTTATTGTATAGGACTATACAGGAAGGTCTCTCTCAAGCGTCTGTAACTCACTGTAAGTCAAATAATTACATATTATAAATAAAAACAGAACATTACACCGTGTGATGTTTCTGCCCTTCAAAACATAACAGGGTGTGATGTTTTGAGAAACTAAAAGGCTTTAGTGATCACATTAATAGGTTCGGATAAACATAACAGGGTGTGCTGTTTTTTTTATGTATATCAAAGCATTTCACAGCAAATAAGTGTAAAAAAAATATTTTTATATACAAAAAGATGTAAAAAAGTTATCTACATAAAAATTAATTATTATCTTTACGTCCTAAATCTATAAATATAATGAGTATTAATAAAAGTAAAAAACAAGATATTTTTATTGAAGTGGATGACCCTGACAAGTTTGTACAGCTTTATAATAATTGTATTCATGCTATGATTGTTACTAAACACCTAAGAGACTCTGATAAAATGGTGTATTTTCAATTGGCTTTGCTTGCAGAGTCAGACGGTAGTGTAGAACTTTATGGTTCCAGACGTAGACTTATTTGTAGTAAGGTAGGTATTGAAGAACAGGCTTTAAGCAATTCTTTTCACAGACTTACTAAGGCTCCTTTAGTATCTGAGTTTACTTCTGATAGTTTGTTTAAAGGGTTCTTTCTAAAAAAAATAAGAAACAACAACTACCAATTAAATCCTTTATTTATTTTTAAAAGTACTATAGAGAAAAGAGATCAAGTAGTTGCTCAATTTAATATTAAATATACTGCTACCCATGATGCGGAAATTTAATAAAAATAATTAGATTTTTATTTGTTTATATAAATTAATTAACGTACCTTTGTGATCTTAAATATTTAACATGATCTATTCCATAGAAGTAACTAAAGGTCGGAAGGAGTCTAACGAGTCGAACTGGCGTTTCAATAAAAGAATCAAGTCTTTGAAAGAGCCTTACTACCGATTGGCTGCACTACGTACTACAGAGAAAGTAGACCTAAACAAGAACCCAGAAATTATGGACTGTTTCTATTTTGACACTACTCCAGAAGGCAGCGATTTTTGGTGGGAGATACTGGAGAATAAATATCCTGATATTCCTGAACCAAGCCTAAGAGATTTAGAGAATGAATTTATTAATCCAAACACAAAATTTGAAATACATGGACAACATTTTAAGTGGATTCCTTTGGGGATGCGTGATCTTTTTTTCAGTATATGTCTATTTTTTAACTCGTGACGATAACGACGATGACCACTTTCACCACCAATATTAAAACCTGTACAAAATGTTTGGAAGAAAAACCGATCACTGGTTTCTATTTTGATAAGCACAACGGAAGATATATTTCACAATGTATTCCCTGTAGGTTAGAGTCTAAAAAAGAGTATGGCAGACTACGATATACCAGACAAGGAAAGGAAGATGCTAAAAAACAATACCAGAAACATCGGGAGAAAAGATTGGCTTACGCTAAACTTCCAGAAGTAGTAGAAAAAAGGAAAGAAGAAGTTAGAAAAAGATATGCCAAAGACCCTAAGAAGTATTTAGATAGGGGCCGTAAATGGGAGAATGAAAATAAAGATAAGAAAAAATTGTTGGTTAAGAAGTCTGACAAGAAAAGAATTGATAATTTAGTTACAGGATATGTAATCAGTTTGTGTAGTAATTACTTATCTTTGCCACGTAAAACAGTAAAGGAAAATCCTGAACTTATAGAATTGTATCGTTCACACTTAAAATTAAAAAGACAGTGCCAACAATTAAAAACATAAATGAACTTAGGAATTTATCGCTATCTCTTATAGATGATCTTATTCAGGAAAAATTAGATGCTAAAGAAGATAAAGGAATGGTAGCACATATCAATAAACAAATTTCTAATGTGATACATACCAGTACTTTAGAACTTAAATACGCCAAACATAGTAACAAAAGATTTATAGATTTCTTTGAATATAAAGTACCGATATATGTTAAATAATTTTAATATAAAAAAATTACGTATAACTTTATGTAATCAAATAACAGCGATTCAAGACGGAACCGTTACTGCTGAAAATGCCAGAGAGATTTCAAGAACCAGTCAGGCACTATTGGAATCAATACGTCTTGAAATATTATACAAGCGGTCTATAAATGCCGCAAATCCTAATATTGATTTTATGGACTATTAAAGCCCCCAATTATGAGAATTTTAGTTTTAGTTATTTTAAGTATCTTTACTTTGTTTCCTTTGTCTTGTCAAGATGATCTACCTATACCACCAAATGTAAAGAATGGTATTGTAACAATTCCGCTTCTGGCTGTAGTTGAGAGTACTTATATTCACACTCTCACCGCAGAAGAAAAACTGGTGTCCAATGTACAGATTGAACTCTGTCAGTATGATAATCTGAGCTTTGTAGTGGCAGAGAATATCCCTATAGAATTACAGCCAGTTATAGATAAACGGAACCCAAAGACCCATGCTTTTTATTACCTGATATCCGAAGATTATAAGTATGCTTTGGCTTGTGTGATCCCTTATGAGAATGTATGTAAGACTTTCATGTGGTACAGTGGTAATAAAATGACTCGTATTTACTTTCCGATTAAAAAATAAGATGCCAGATATTACATTATGTAATAATGAGGAGTGCCTACAAAAGAAATCTTGTTATAGATTTACTGCCACTCCCAATCCGTACTATCAAAGTTATGCTACTTTTAAATTTAAAGTAGTGGAAGATACGGGTAATCCTTTTTGGGGAAAAGGGCGGTGTGATTATTATATTGATACAAAAAATTTAGATTAATGACTGATAAAGAACTTGTAAGAGAAGCAAAAATAGTTACTATAGATAAGTGTATGCAGATTGTGGAAGAAGTAAAAACCACTGTAAATAAAATGCTGGAAGGCCATTTAGAAAAAAACCACAAATTAAGTATAGCTGCTTTTGATGTATATGTTTACTTAGATAAGGTATCTGCTACAATAAATAAACACAGAAATTCATTATGAAATTCACAACAGGACAGGAAAAAGCTATCTATAAAATAGGTGAGTGGCTGGGGGATCGTAGCTTTACCGACAGGAATAAGATGCAGTTATTGGATGGTAAATCTGGCTCAGGAAAAACAACGATCATCCCATTCATCATAAACAGTCGTAAAAGACAGGTCGATGTGTATGTGGTTGCCCCTACCAATAAAGCAGTATCAGTCATAAAACAAAAACTTGCTGGCTTTAAAATAACTGCTAAGTACACTACCCTACATTCGTTGATCTATGGACAACCAGATAAGAATGGAGTATGGACACCTAAGACAGAAAACATTTCAGATGCTCTGGTAATTGTTGATGAGTGCAGTATGCTTACCAAAACATTATACGATGATCTCAACCAGAAGTTTAAAGCAAGCCACATACTTTTTATTGGAGACCAGTTCCAGTTAGAACCTATAGGAGATTCGGCTGATCTGTATCTCCCAAGGACAGGGCTTACATCTACTATGCTTGTACTGGATGAAGTCTGTAGATATGGAGATGGAATATTGGATACAGCCAATTACATCCGAGATTTTAACATAGCAACCGTCAAGTTAAACAGAACAGTTGGGGTCAGAGATTTACAAACTGCTTTAAAGGCAATGTCTATATTGCTTCACCAAGGAACAGATTGTATTTTATTGACGGCCACCAACAAAAATAGAGTTACTTACAATACTTTATTCAGAAAGATTTTGAGTAAACCTACCAGCATATTTAATGATTATCTCATTGCTGTGAACAATAGCAATGTGTATTCTAACGGAGAGGTATTTTTATGTAAGGAACCTACTTTTGTAAACACTAAAGTTGTTGAATGGGGGAACACCAGACATGAAATACATATCTATCAAGAGGACGATACTCGTATACTTTTTATTCCTGACCTTACCCAAGCATCTTTACACCTACGGGAGATATGGCAGAACATTCCTAAAGGAGACTACATAGATTTGTGTGGGGCAGAAAATGTACATGTGGCAACAGGCATTACTAAAAATGTTGTGGTTGCAACTTGGGGGTACGCAATTAGTTGTCATAAATCCCAAGGAAGTCAGTGGCGATATGTGTTTGTAGATTTTGATTATTGTGCATCAACTTGGAGTGCCCCAAGATGGTTGTACACAGCTATAACCAGAGCCAGTGATGGCGTTTGTATAATTCCTTCACCAAATATAAAATTACAGGAAACATGAAAAATAACCCAACCTTATTAATCATAGGCCACGGCAGGGCAGGTAAAGATGAAGCAGCCGAGTTCTGGGAACGACATTTTAATTTTAAGGCAAAATCAAGCTCACTGGCCGCAGCAGAGATTTTTATTTATGATGCTCTGAAAGAAAAGTACGGGTATAAAAGTTTTAATAAGTGTTACCAAGATCGACACATGCACAGAGCCGAATGGTATGATCTGGTATGTGATTATAACAAGTATGATCGTACCCGACTGGCCAGAGAGATTGTAAAAAAGACTGGATCATATATTGGAATGAGAGATCGAAGTGAAATTTTGGCATGTATGTCGGAAGGTATTTTTGATCTGGTTATTTGGGTAGATGCTGGAGACAGAATTGACCCAGAAGATAATAGTTCTTTTAACATTACTACAGACCTTGCAGATATAATAATAGAAAATAACGGTACGTTACAAGAGTACCAAGACAAACTAATGCGGATCGGAAAATTAATCTTCACATAGGTTTGGTTTATAACAAACTATAGTTTATCTTTACACCTAAAATACACATCTTATGGATAATACAAAGATAACTCGTTCATTCTCATTAGATTATGATGTAATGTGCGAAGTAACCGAACATGTTAAACAGTCTGGGTTGTCTGCAAATGCAGTTATCAACACCATTCTTAGGCTGCATTTTGGGTTGAAAAGTAAAGAAGAATTACTTAAAGAAAAATTTACAAAAGGCTCTGCACCACAAGTAGTTCTAAATACTGTAGTTAACAAACCTATGGAAGTGCGTACTACCGTACTTACCTTTGAAGAAGATGAGGAAGATGAAGATACACCAGAACCTACTCCTGCAAAAAAGGAAGTTGTTGAGGAGTTGAAAGATGTTGAGTTTCGTTTAGAAAACACCGTTACCGAAGATAGGATGGTAAGGGGTAGAAAAGTCATAACAGCGTTTGGAAAATGATTGAAGTAGAACAAAATATTTTACGATATTTTTTTCAATATAACAACAGCATAGATTACTTAGAATATATTGACACCAGTATTTTTACTGATGCTGGATATCGGAGTATGTTTCAAATCTATGTGGCGTATGTGAAAAAGTACAATCACATCCCAGACAGTAATAATCTGATTATTTTTCTGAAAGTCGAAAAGATTGAGGAACAAAATAAACCGATTTATGATTATCTGATTGGGTTATTGCCAAAGATATACTTGCCGATAAATGATATTGAACTGGTAGAGCAGCATCTACTTTTACATATAAAAAAACTGTTACACACCAGAGCCATGCAGGATGGTTTAAATCATCTTGGAGAAACATGGACAGAAGAATCAGTTACTAAGTTATACAAAAGACTTCAAGAGATTGACCAGATGAATATACACGGCAAGCCTGTAGATATGATGCTTCTTAGTAATTTGAAGAACCACGTTTTTGAATTACCTAATCCACATCCAACATGCTTTAGTAACTTCAATTCTATTATAGGGATGGGTGGATTTTTTGCTCCACAGTTGGTATGTATTCTTGGCGCAGCGAAAAGTATGAAGACGACATTCCTATTGCATTTAGCCGCAGGGTATATAAAAGATGGTTTAAATGTGAGCTACATAGATTGGGAAAATGGAGATAAACAAATAGGCACAGTACTTCAACAGATTTTATTACAGAGTAGGGTTGAATTTTTATATGATCCTTGGAATAAAGAGCTTTTAGATAAGAGAGTTGCCGAGTTTTTAGCAAGAGGTGCAGATTTACATTATATAAAATTACAGGCTAAAAAAGATAGAATATCATCCGCAGAAGCAATTATAGATAAACGAATAGATAAAGAAAATTGGAAACCTGCTGTACTTTTCTATGATTATTTAGATATTACTGGCGGAGATAAAACACTAAAGGACAGAAGGGAAAGAACTCAAATGGCGTATGCCGAAGCGAAAAATATGAACATAAAATATGATGCTTTTGGTATAACAATATCTAAGATTGTAGCTGGAGAAGGAAAGAAAGATTTTCTTGATGAGGACTCGGTAGCCGAGGACAAAGAGAAATCTTACAATACCGATAGTATGTTTGCATTGATGAGATCAGAAGATGATGTAAAAGAAGGTGTTGGGTGGTTACAAGCAATAGTACAAAGAGTCGGAGAAAGTCGCACATTTACAAAAGTTGCTTTAGATATGGATGGAGGTAGTCGTTATATTGCAGACAGTAATAAAATTTGGACAGCATAAAACTATATTATGCAGCATTTAATGGAATATTTCTCACAATTTAATCTTAGGGTATCTGATGGTGGGTATCATAGATTTATTAATCCTTTGGATAGAAGTAGGAATCGAAATATGGTTGTTAATTTTCAATACAACTTCGTTTCCGACTGGAAAACTGGATACTACAATTCTATTGCAGGATTTATCTCTGAGTACAGTGGGTTCTCCTTATTTGATGCTCAGCAGTTTGTAGGTCATATAGACATTCCAATCCTTTCTGGAAATATATCTCCAAGCAAATTTGATGATGTAGAAAAAATCTCTGGAACCAAACTTCCTGACCATTGGGTTACCTTATTAGATAACTCTATGTTGGGGTTACGCTGTAGAGAGTATTTACAAGGCCGTGGATTTGACATAGACCGACTGGATGATGAAGGCTGGGGTTTTTGTAATGATGGAGAATGGTTAGGTCGAATTATCATTCCCTATAAGGTAAAGGGAAAATTGGTTTATTACACTGGACGTTCTTTTATAGGGGCTGAATTAAAATATAAAAATCCTAAGACAGAAGAAGTAGGAATCGGTAAGTCAGAAATATTTTTTAATCAAGATGCCCTGTATAGATTTACAGAGGGTTGGATGGTTGAAGGGGCCATAGATGCTCAGACCATAGGCAGGAATGCGATTGCTGCTTCTGGGTGGAAGTTGTCTACCAGTCAGATTTCATTGGTGGCAAACAGCAGATGGAAGATTTTAAACATCATTCCAGATCGTGGGTTTGAACTTAAAGCCACGGCTACTGGCTTATTCTTTACTCCGTACATGAAAGTATTTATACATAAGATTCCAGAAGGGGCCAAGGATGTGAACGATTGTGGAATCAATAATGTTATTTTAAATCCTAATTCATTATGACCGAAGCATCAATAAATTTACGGTTCTCTCAATTCATGGAATGCTCTCGTGATTTTATAACAGAAGCACAAGCATGGACGATCTTTAAAAGGGCCACAGCATACAGCCCATCCAGAGTTTTAATTACTAATCCTAAGACAGCTTTAAGGACACATATAGAAAAACTGTTAAGACCGTGTGATGCCGATTTATTTAATGGAATGCTCACATCTGAAAGGATAGTACAGAACCACAAGTTTTTAGTGATAAGCAGACATGATTCTGAATGGGCGATGATAAATGAGATTGCTGCGGATGCTCAGGAATTTACAGATCATTTTGGTTTTGTTCCATCACAAGGATATCAGACATACGCCAAGTATGGAATGCACTTGATGGGAAAAGCCTATTCTTTATCAAAGTTTAAATATTATAAAAATAAAATATTTGATATGCAAGCAGCTAAAGAATTGATACACAATGATCCAGACCCACAGATGACAGAAAAGGTGTATAAATATTTTTTACGCCTTGCAAATATTCGAGATAATTCTGCTTACAAGAATAAATATGTCACAAATTTCATATACATTTGTGACGCAATCAGAGAGGTAGAGATACGTTATGATAAGTATATTGAAGTCCAGTTCGAGTACTGGAAAGGATTCAATAAAATGCCTGAACCGAGTTGGATGCACACAAGAGAAGCAATTGATAGAACCTTAAAATTAAAAAAATGAGCAAGAAAGACACAGACTACGGGAAATATTTCAGTGTAGATGGACGTGTAAACAATGAAGTTGGAATTTATTTCAAAGAGTTTGGTTGGAAGTTAGGGTATACTTTAATGGACAAGACCAGAATGAGAGAACTTTTTGTTAGTGTGTACAATCATCCAAGACTTTCGGATGGTTATAGAGCAAGAATAACAACATGGTTTAATGACAACCCAAAGTAAAATATGTATCACTGTCTGGAATAAATATTGCTGGACAAATTCAACCGATACGGTAATACTTAAAGTCATATATGATTTATTAGCATACGAAATTCCTAACAGTAGGTTCACATATTCACAGAGTCCGATAAAAAGTTTTCTCACTAAAAAGAATGCTTTCAAAACAGGATTCCTTCCTTATGTTTATCAAAAGTTACTACAATACTCTGTAGAAGTGGAGCTTATTGATAAACGAGATAATGTATTTGCTATTGATCCAGAAGAATTACAACTGGCTTTACCGTCAGGAAATTTAAGGGATCGACAAAAAGAAGGTATGGACTCTTTGATTAAGTCTCCTTTTCCAGAAACTTTTATATGGCAACGTGGAATTATAAATGCGGCCACAAATTTTGGAAAGAACTGGATCATTACTGCAATGGTAAGGAGTGTAATGCACAAATCCAAAGTAGTAATAACTGTCCATAGACGAGAATTATTTGCTCAGCTCTATGAGTTTTTTATTGAGAATCATATTGCAGTTCATAGATACGGTTCCTATAAAAACTATACCTACAGAGAGTTAGGTATAGTTACTCTGGTGATGCCGACCTCTATGTTTCCTAATATAGAAACTTCTGAGGTACAGACTTTCCTATCCGATGTAGGAACCTTGATTGTAGATGAGTGCCACAGGGCCACGGCAGATGATTACAGTACCGTGTTGTCTAAGGTTAATGCCAGCACCGTATGGTATCTTTCTGGAACCCCGTTTACTGGAGAAGCCAATCATGACTTGTCTATAGTAGGTGATTCTGGGGATGTTATTTTTAAGGTAAGTAATTCAGAATTGATTGCCGATAAAGTTTCGTTGACTCCTACAGTCAAGTTTTATAATATATCTGGCTTTGACATGGCCCCTACTTATGAAGATGAGAAACAGGATATCATTCATTGTCCTGAAAGATTGAGAATAATTACCGAAGCAATAACCGAGAATATAAATGATGTGTTTTTAATTTCAGTGGCTACAAAAGAACACGGTAATTATTTGTACAATAAACTTGTTTTGTTACCAACAACTGTTGACTTTTTATACTCAGGAGATTTTCTTAGAGATGAAAAACTTATTGCTTACAAAGAAGGAAGGATTAAAGTTTTGATTTGTACAGAAGTTCTCAAAGAAGGAGTAAACATTCCATTGGTCAGAACTTTAATAAATGCAGCTTGGGGCCAATCCGTAGTATGGGTAAAACAATTTGTAGGTAGACTTCTCAGGTCGGATGGAGTTTCAACTACTTGTACTGTAATCGACTTTTTAGATAAAGGACATAACACCAGAAAGCACAGCTTCACCAGATATAATTACTACCAGAAAGAAGGATTTGAAATAAATATTATAGAAAACTAATTATTTATTTGTTTATCTAAATAAATAAAATTACCTTTGCCTTATGAAACAAAAAATAGATACTCCCCTATCTGTGGGTGAACAATACAGTTCTATTGTTATTGACACCTACTCTCCAAACGACAGTGATTGTTTTGGGAAGGAATGGTCTCACAACGATACTCAATGTAGTTACTGTTCAATGCAGTCTATCTGCATGGTACTTACCACCAAGAAAATAAAAACCAAAGGAGATGCCTTATCTCAAATAGGTTTTGTGGATGAAGTAGACTTTAGTCTGGTTCCAAAAAATGCCATCGCCAATCTGTTTCACCATAACAGCTATCCCATTGATTCACTCAGGGTATTATTTGCCGACTACAGTAAGTGCAATGATCCTGTCACCGTAGCATTACAAGTAAATTATTTTATCAGAGAGTACGGGCTTACTGTAGAGTCTGGAACAGTAAAAAGAAAAGTATGACCGATAGGATAGTAGTTTTTTATGATAATGCTGATGCATCTTCTGCACCTGTAAGAAAAGTAATCTCTGCTGTTAGGCACGAGAAAGCGAGTACTGTTGATTACAGAGCTACAGCCGCTACAGGTAAACTTGATGTTCCAGATTATGCTGTGGCAATGTTAGTAGGAACTGCTATGATTAAGAAGTTCTTGGGGGCAAAAATCTCTGGTCGTAATTCCGCTATGAAAAAGGATGGTGTTTGGTATTTAACATTACCAAATATGAATGCTTTGTATATGAAAGACGTGGCTATAAGAGCAGCCCAGCAGTTCATAAAAGCAATTGACATTTCTAAAGACCCTGTTAATTATGCTCTGCCTGTTGTAAAATATGTTACTCTTAGTTCGGTAAATTCTGTACAAGAGTTTGTTAATGAAGCACTTAAATCTGAGTTCATGTCTTTTGACTTCGAGACAAACAATGAATTACAACCCCATTCGCCAACATTCAGATGTACTTGTCTGGGGATGATGTTCAATCCTAATTCATGTTTTGTGGTTCCACAAGAATTACTTTACACTCCAGAAGTAGTACAAGTACTGACTCCACTTTTCCAAAAACGAGAACTTGTAAAAATAGCGCACAACCTTTCTTTCGATATAAAACTGTTGTTGCATCTTGGGATCATACCTAAAGGACAGTACGCATGTACTAAACTCATGTCGTGGCTGGTGGATGAAAATACCCCTAATGGATTGAAAGATTTTGTAGATCACTATCTTCCAAATTATTCTGGGTATGACTATGGGATTACTTTTGTTCCAGAAGCTAACACACATCTTTATAAATATCTGGCTGTAGACTGTTTTGCAACGTTGACAGCATATTGTGTATTTCTTCCTACCTTGGTAGAAGATAAACATCTGTATGTTTGTTTCAGGAATTTATATATGTCTGGGGCAATGGTATTGAAAGATTTAGAATGGGAAGGGTGTAATATAGACATCCCATATTTACAGTCACAGATTGAATATACCAAAACCCTGATCGAACAAAGAGAAGCAGAGCTGCAAGACTTTCCAGAAGTTAAAGGTTTTGTAATCAGTCAGAATGAGATTTTGGTTAACAAAGAAGTCGCTGATCTTAAAGCCAAAATTGAAAACCGAAAAATAAAATTTACTAACCCAGAAGATAGATACATCATAGATTGGGGAGAGAAGATTAAACAATACAGGACTGGTGAATTATTCTGTATCGATAATTGTGACTTTGCATCGACAAAAGTACTGGCAGAATTACTTTACAGTAAACACGGATTTGGTTTCCCTAAGCCGATGGTGGAAAGTAGAAGTCCATCAGGAAAAAAGATAATGGTTGAAAGTAACTCAACCGATAAAGATGCACTGAATGATATTTCACATCCAATCGGAGAGAAGTTGCGGATCATCCGTACATTAAAATTGATGCTCAGTACTTTCTATGAAAGTATTTTGGAAAAATCTATCGATGGAAAACTGTATGCTAAGTTCAACCAGACGGGCACGGTAACAGGCAGATTAAGTTCCAGTGATCCTAACATGCAGAACATTCCTGCCAGAGTGTATATCGATGATGATGAATTAAAGTCAGTAATCAAAGGAGTTAAGAAAGCAATTGTGGCCCCTACTGGACACAAAATAGTTCAGGCGGATTTATCTCAGGCAGAGTTACGAGTTATTGGTCACTACTCCAAGGATGAGAATATGATTACATCTTATAAGAATAAGGTCGATCTACATGCTGTTACTGGAAGTAGGATTGCTAAGATGCAGGATAATTTCCAAGGATTTTTAGAACACCCAGATTTTAAGAAATACCGTACAATAGCTAAATCAGCAAACTTTGGATTGGTTTATGGTATTGGGGCAGACAGTTATATTGAATATGTAAAAGGTATGACGGGCCAAACTATTACTCCTGCCGATGAAAAAGTACACAGAGCAGCCGTATTCTCTGCCTTTCCAAAACTTTTGAAGTGGCATACCGATACTGAATTAGAAGTTCGTAAGAACGGATTTGTCAGAACTATATTCGGAGTCAAACGTAGACTCCCAGAAATTTTCTCTGATGATAAAAGAAAGATTGGAGATGCCATACGGTACGCCATTAACTCTCCGATCCAAGGTACAATTGGTGGCTATGCAATCTGGGTAATGGTATGGTTGAGAATGAGACTTCCAAAAGAAGTACGGATTATAAATACTGTTCATGATAGTATTGTATTTGTGGTTCCAGATTCTATGCTGCTTGAAGTCAAGAAACTGATAGAAGATACCGCAGAAAATATTCCATTCAGTGATTATTTTGCATTTCCCCCTTTAATACTTCCATTGGTAATGGATGTAGAAGCAGGAATAAATTATGGAAGTTTAGAAGAAATATCTTAAATATTATTTTTTAATTATAAAAAACTTTAGTACCTTTGTACTTCAAATCGAATCATTGCGATTCACAGAACTTTATCACATTTTATCACTTAAAACATTATTTATGTCAGTACCATTATTAGATTTTGAAGCACTAAAAGACTTAGATAGTCTTATCAGAACCAACGACAGCAACCAGTTTTATTTCCGTCAATCAGAAATTCAAAAAAGTTCACCGATTTATGTCCGTCTCTTACTTCCGCACACCTATTCAGGCAGATGGTTTTTACAAACTTTCGACCATTGGTTTAAATTGGAAGGAAACGACAAAAAGACCAAAGTATCAAGCCCTATTATTGCAGGAGAAGCAGACTACATTGACAGCGTGATTGAACAAATCAAAAGAAGCGCAGACCCTTCCGCCAATGCCTTAATTAAAAATGAGGATTATTATTCAAAGCAACAGTCATTCATATTTTCTTGTCTTATCTTAGAGAATGTCAAGTATGACAACACAGGTAAAATTGCTGACTATACTGTAAAGAACAACAAGCCATGTGTATTTTCATGTAGTCCTCAGATTTTGAAAGCTATTACTAATTATGTGGTGCATCCACAATTCAACAGACCAAGCGGTAAATCAATTGCTGATCTGGAGAATGGAGTTACACTTACTATTTCAAAAGATGAAAGCGGCACAGGAGCAAAAAAGAAAATTGATTACAAAGTAATTGCTGTTCAGCAACCACATCCAGTATCAGCCGAATATGAGGCACAAGTAGAAAACTTGTTGGAACAACAGAAAAGACAGATGTACTCTGATGTGTATATGCACTCAGTAGTTACTCACTTGCTTACAGGCCGTCCGACATTACAAGAACCGATTTACCGATACCCAGAATTGAGAACTCAAAGAGATACTACGGATACGAATACACAAACCGTACCTGCAAGCTCTTTGGCATTTACAGTACCAGCACCAGCCGCACCAGTTTTTGCGGCTCCACCTGCACCACCAGCTCCGTTGGCATTTACAACGCCACCAGCTCCGTTGCAGTTTGCTGAACCACCAGTTGCCACACAGCCACAAGTTATAGATTCTCCGATTCCGACCTTTTCAGCACCCGTGTTTACACCGCCACCTTTACCAACTAATGCGGCTCCAGTCGTTCCGCCAGTTGTTGCTGCGCCACCAGTTGCACCAGTAGTTCCATCCTTGGATGATCTACCTGCCAGCTTAGGTAACCCAGCTTTAGGAGGTTCGTTGTTTGCAGACCTTCAAAAGTCTCTACAAGGGTAATGAAGAAAACCGTTTCGGTCAAAGGAAAAATAGCTCTTGATGGTAAGGGCATTTCCTTTGACCACTCGGATGTTTTGTCTACTTTTTTTCTTCCCCAAGCAGGTGTTGATGTCGATTTAGATATCACCTTTGGAAAAGTTAAGAGAAGTTTAGCTCAAAACAGATACTTGTGGGGTGTGTGTTATGTGGTTATCCACAATGAATTAAAAAATCGTACTGGTGAAAATATGCCAGCCGAGGTAATTCATGCACATAATCTACAGGTAATACAAGGAGTAAAAGTAGCTTCATCAGTTATAAGTGGGCAGACTGTCCTGATCGTAAAAGACAAAAAATCTTCTGATATGACTGTAGAAGAATTTACTGAAATGATTACCAAGTTAAAAGATTGGTATGCGATAAACCAAGATATTTTTATTCCTGAAATGGTGGGAGATGCCACATTAAATGATTACTTATGAGTACTATAAAATTTCCTGTATCTATTGATATTCATAATAGATTGGTTGATGACAACGGTGATGTATTGGCTATAGAAGTAAAGCCAGATACCTTGAAAACTCTGTTGCATATTTTCAAAGAACGTGTGGATGAACCTGAACTTATTTCCCTTCCATCAAGATTCAGCCGAAACTCATGATAGTTAAAGTAATTATTGATGCCAGTCAGTTTGTACATGCCTGTTATAATATCTGGCAACAAGGACATAGAAATGCGGAGACCTTAGAGCAAGCTGTTGTAAATAATATTAATACTGTTGTTCACAACATACAATCAGAAATTCCAGTACCTATCTCCGTGTGTTTAGCCTTAGACAGCAGACCAAGTTTCAGAAGCACAATCTACCCAGAATACAAGGCCAACAGAAGCGCATCTCTTATTGAATGGGGTATCATTCATACTAAGCTGAAAGAGCACTTTATGTGTCTGGAGTTAGAATTACTGGAAGCAGACGATGTTATGTTTTGTTTTGCAACCGAGCATCATCGGAAGAACGATACAGCCGTGTTGATTGTAAGTTCCGATGGAGATGCAAATCAAACAACAGCCGTTACTTACTGTATTCAGTACTGCCCTAAAAAGAAGGAAGTACTAAGACGGGATGATTTAGGATTGTGGAAGTCAAAATTTATATTGGGATGTCCACAAGATAATGTTCCATCGGTGGTTCCTACTAACAGTAGTTTTGATGCCCTTGGAAACCCTGTTACAAAGAAAGTGCGGTTAGGAGAAAAGACGATTGAAAAACTTATGGGCCAAGGAATGTCAATAAAAGACATAATGGATAAGTACAAGATCGACGCTTCTCATCCCGACTCCCAGAGAAACATGTGGCTTATAAAGTACGACTATCGTATTTATAAGGCATATATTTCAGAACCAATTTTTAATGCTTTTATAACCAGAATCAATTCTATATGATTATTTTCTCTGATCTACATGCTCACAATTTCACTGACTATCATGAAAACAGATTAGGTCTTATTTTAGATACGTTAGATAAAGTGTTGTTGGCGGCCCACGAAAAAAAGACATCCGTTATTTTTTGTGGAGATATCGTACACAAGCACGGGTATGTACCTACAGAAGTAATCAAAGGATTAGTTTCGGTTTTTAATCGTTACCCTACAGTTCCATTTTATGCGCTATCTGGTAACCATGACCAAGCAACCAGAAACTCTATTGAATGCCCAGCCCATAGTTTTATAGATGCACTTTCTGCTGCAATCCCAAACATTCAGTGTATCGACTGGCAAAGGGTGTCTATTGAAGGGGTTGAAGTTATAGGTATTCCTTATCTCGCATCCGCATCGGATTTTAATAGGGCCGTGGCACATCTTAATCCATCTGTGGGAGACCACACTAAGATTTTGATTTGTCACCAAACCCCTACCTTACTGTTCAATAGTTTTATTCCTGCTCAGATTGATATCACAAACCCAGAGTTGGACAAATACGACTTTGTGTTTATGGGGCATATCCATCGGTATCAGGAAATTACCAAGAACAGATTCATGGTAGGCAATCCGATTGTACAGGATGCAGGAGATTGCGGAGATGAAAAAGGGTATCTTACATTTGAAAATAATGTAGTGTACAGAGTAATTCTCCCAAGTGTTTTAGACCAGTTGGTTTTGGATATATCGGACAAGCGTAGAAGTCAGGTACAGAAAGCAGAAAAAATTGTTACTTTAGACCAAAGGTTTTATTCTGAAAGTCTGGAGGATAAGTTCAATGCTTTCTGTTCTCTGGCTAAATTAGATTCATTCACCATAGATATAGGTAAAAAAATATTAGTATGTCAGGATTAGATTTGTGGGTACAATTGATTATTATTTTTATTTGTAATCTACTTTTTATATATTTCAGAACTTTGAATGTAACCTATAACGCTACGGCAAACAGGTTAGGAGTTTTCTGGACAGGAATTTGTGTACACCGCACATGGTTATTATCTACGACCTTGGGGGTTAATGCTTTATTAGAAGGTAACTACTGGTTAGTATTTGGAAGTCTCGCAGGTGGTCTGTTAGGGGCTGATTGGGCGATTACAAAAAAATTTCATAAATGATTTTAAATAAATTATTAGTATCTGGATTCAGATCAATAAAATACTTGGACTTAGATTTAAAGTCTCAGGGCATAAGTTTTATCCAAGGATTTAACGGAGCAGGGAAGTCCACAATATTTGAAGCCATATTTTATGGGTTGTATGGAGAAGCCGTTAAGAATACTTTGGGGTCTCAGATTGTGACATTGAAAGAGTATAGGGATGCTGAGTTTAAAGGCACATGTGTACACCTACATTTAACCATAGGTATCGATACATATTTATTTAGACGATATATAAATTATGGAAGCCCTTCCCGAACTGATACAGTTATTTACAAAAACAATATTCCTGTACCTGTAGAAAATAAGACAGATGCTCAGGAAAAAATTACTAAGATACTTGGGATAAGCCCAGAACTATTTAGACAGTCAGTATTTTTTGCTCAGAAGTCTTTACGGATAGTAGATAAAAAAGATGCGGATCGCAGAGATGTGTTTGAAGAACTGTTCGATATTGATATCTCTAAGTATGCTGAACATGCACGGGTGAAGGCTGGGGAGTACAATTCAAAATTTGAAGAAAAACTTTCTGATTCAAAAATAGCGGAGCAAAAACAGGCTGGAATATCTAAGAATATAACGGATGTTAATGCCTATATAAATAATTTTGATCTACAAAAACAAGCAGAGTTATTGGAAGTTCAAAAAAGAATAGATGGATTAAAATATGAAATAGCTAACCTTCCTAAAGATGATGCTGTAGAGCTTGTGGCTCCAGAAGAAGTGGATGTAGCAGAACTTCAAAAAAAATCTTCTGAGTATCAAAGACTTAATACTGAAATTGCTACTTTAGATTACCAATTAAAATATCTTCCAGAGATTTCTACGATATGTAATACCTGTCAGCAACCACTACAACAACATTTAGTGGAACAACTTTCTGCCGAAAGAGACATAAAAGTTACGGAGAAGGTAGATAAGATAAAAGAGTTGTCCTTAAATCTTCCGCTATTACAGGCTGATCTTTCAAAGCTGGAGAATCAAAGAGCTGGCTACCTTACTAAGTATAGAGAGTACACGGTATTACAGATGCAAGCCCAAGCCAATATCAATAAACGGAGTCAGGTACTTAAATCTCTGGAACATGAGTCCAAACTATATGAGGCTTTGGATGCTAAAAAATGTCCTTATACTCCAGAGTATGTTGCTAAATTAGAGACCGAGCTACAGCACTGGCATCAAACTTTTATAAATGCCGAGCAAGATAAGACGATTATTGAAAAAGAGATGCGAGCTTACAGCTATTGGAGCACTATCGGGTTCTCCAATAAAGGAATGAAGGCGTATGTTATTCAAGCCCTGTTAGTAAAGTTGAATAAGGCTTTGATGAAGTACGGCCAAACATTAGGTATATATGTAAATATAGATATTAAAACCGATACCAAATCAAAAGCATTCTCTATAAAGATAACTCAGGACGAGGTTGAAAAGGATTACTCCAGTCTTTCTGGTGGCGAGCAAAAACGAGTTGATGTGATTGTGAGCTTTGCCCTTCATGATATTCTTCCTGTAAAAGTATCTTTAATGGTTATGGATGAAATTTTTGAAGGTTTAGATGAACAGGGCCTAACATCTGCAATGTCTCTCATTCAGGAAAAATCAAAGGATCACGGAGTCTACATAATTAGCCACAATCCTAACATAGACATAGGAGGGGCAGATATAATATACATAAAAAAAGAAAATAATTTCACTGTAATAGAATAATTGTTTATCTTTGCACCATGCAAATGTTATTGGTAATTTTATTTACATTATTTTCTGCGTGGTATGACGAAGGAAAACGGTTTACTTCACATCATTTAAGGTGGGTCTTCCGAGTTGTCGTCGTTGCCATCATTTCTTATACAACACAAGATATAGTAGCTTCTTTCTTTTTACATACCGCTATCTTTTACGCATTGTTCGATCTTACATTAAACTTGTTAGAGAGAAGGGAATGGAATTATGTAGGGCACACTGCTATAACAGATAAAGTAAAACATATATTATTTGAAGAATATGTAGGGTTTTTAGACCCTGTACACAAAGCTATTTTCTTAATATTCACAATATTTGCACATGAAAGATTTATTTAACATCTTATTTTCAGTAGACACTTTAATTGTAGTAGTTATGTTTTTGTTGGCTTGGTTCAACATCTATGCTATAGAGAAATCTATGACGATTAAAAACACATGATATCCAGCATTAGGTATAATTCCGTCGGGGGTTATCTGGTATCTTTATTTTGTAAGACCTACTGTTAAATAGGCTTATTATTTATACTTGTATCAGATAAAACAGTATCTTTGCACTTTTATTATTAACTTAAATCACATAAAATGAAACTCTTAAATTTATTTATTTTTTTACTGGCTTTTACTTTTGCAAATGCACAGTCAAGCCGAACTTTTTTAAGTTGTGAAAACAACAAATTGAAAATCGTCAGAAATGGTGCAACTACTTTCCTTACCTGTTATACCTACAAGACAAGTGGAACCACTTTAAATCTTGAAAGTGAAGGACTTATATACAGAATACCTTCCGCACAAGCTCAGCAAAGTTTAGCTGGTATGTTAACCACGGTTAAAGCATGTGGTTGTTATGGGAAAAGCGATGTTACCACAACAGAAATAAACGACGTGGCAGGCGGAATATATAATAATTCAATCGCTAAAAGGTTAAACATTTTCAATGATTCAATACAATTTACAAACTACACAAGTGGCGTTACTAATTCCACCCAAATAATAGATGGTGGCGTTCAACTTATGTCAATTTATATTCCATATTCAACAACACTTTATGGAGCTGAATATGTACAATATACAGTCGGAAACTATACGGCTGATTCATACAATGGAGTTGCTCTATACAGGTTTAATAACTCAGATTCAACTCTTGTTTTAGTTGGTCAATCTACCAGCGACGGTGAAATGTGGAAAAGCGCAACAAATACGAAAAAAAGGAAAGCATTTTCAACGCCATTGCAAGTAAATGAAGGATTGTATTTTTTAGGAATGTGGCATAATTCAAGTGCAAACGTTACAACACCTGCAATATCGGCAGCAGGAACCCAGACAGGTTTCAGTTCTAATTTTTTAACGGCAACAAAATTGAATAATCTTTACTTGAATTTTAATATCTATGATACACCTACGCCACCAAATATAATTTACTCTACAAATATAAATATCGGAGGGGGTGTTTCGAGTCATATTTATTTCAATTTATATTAAATCACATAATACAGGTTGGGTAGAGAAATATTAATTTATATGAAAAACATACTTTTAAATATTATTCTTTTCGGTTGGTTACAAATTGTAACCGCACAAGCCATTACTGCAAAATTTGAATGTCTATCTTATGATAGCTACATACGAGAGTATTGCAGTTCATGTGCTTTGCAACAAAGTAATTTCTATGGAGTGAAGATTACCTATAATAAGGTAAATACTTATCTATGGCATCCGATCAAAATAAAAACTAATGGAAATTGGGCCGACCTTGAAGATAGTTTCGGAACTAAGTTCCGTATTAGGACTGGAGATATATTTACATACAACACCCCTAAACTTTTATACCAGTTTTTAGGGGGGTGTAAACCTACGTCCTTACCTCCAGTTGAAGTTAAAAGTACGTATGCAAATTACAGATGGGAAGATGATCCAGAGGTTGACTTTTTATTTCAGACAGGAGCTACCCCTGCAAAAGTAATTTTCCAAACTGCATTTAATACAGACTCTACAACCATAGCTATAGATAGTCTCCAAGATTTTAGAATATTAGAATCAGGAAATTATAATATCTCTTTTACAACGAATTTTATTCCATCTGCTACAGGGCAAGTCTATGTTCAAATTAGAAAAAATAATGGTATTCTCTGGCAATCTGTTTTACAATGTCTGTCTGTAGTAAGTGGGTTTTTAGATTATGCCTCCAGTAGATCAGTTCCTTTAGTAGACGGAGATATAATTACTATGACCTATTATAGACCATCTGGAACAGTAACTTATACGGTTTACCAATCACATTTAAAGATTTTAAAAATAAACTAATATGAAACTCTTTTTATTTATTTTAGCTTTTGTACTGTCAACAGTTTCTTATACACAAACAGCGTCGTTCAAAGCCTTTAGCTACGCCAGTTTCACCGAAGCTGATTGTTACGGATGTGGAATAAAAGCAGGTACTTTTTCAGGCGCAATTATTCAAATAGGTACAATAAAACATGCTCTCTATAATCCTATCAAGGCAAAATATAGGGGGCCGTTTGTTGATCTGGAAGATGCATTCGGTAAAAAAATGAGTGTAAAACTTTCCCAAATTTCTGGGTTTAGTGTAGGCACTAATATATCTGAGTTTATAAGCGCAGTTAATACTATAGAGTTATCTGGGATGGTAACTGGACAGAACTGGTCTGAATATCCTGCCACACAAGCTGTTAATATAGACGGTTACGATATTACAGGAGTTAACAGTATATCATTTTCTACTGACGAAATGAGTATTATAAGCTCTGGTGGTGTGGTACAAGCAAATGGTGTTGCCCTTATAACATTGCCAAGGCTTGTTGATTCATTAGCAACTAAAGCTAATACAAATCAAGCAGTTCCAAGTGGTGGCGGAACAGGTAACGTGCTAATGAAAAGTTCAAATACAGATTATGACTTAACTTGGGGAGTTGTCGCTTATCCAACAGCCATAACAGAATTAACAGGGGCACAAGATAGCTTAGATGCAAGAGCAAGGTTAGTTCATACTCATGTAGTTTCAGATGTTACAGGTTTACAGGATAGCTTGAACGCAAGAGCAAACAGTTTAGGTGTAGATGACAACTATGTGACTGATGCAGAAAAAACAAAATTGTCTAACCTAAGCGGAACCAACACAGGAGATCAAACTAACATAAGTGGAAATGCAGCTACCGTTACTACCAATGCTAATTTAACTGGGATTGTTACCAGCGTAGGCAATGCGACAAATATTGCGAATGGAGCCATAGGCAATGCATTACTTACTAATGGGGACGTTGCTAACCTAAGCGGAACCAACACAGGAGACAATTCTGTCAATAGTAATTACTCAGGCTTAGTTACAAATGCCACCCATACTGGAGACGCTACTGGATCAGGGGTTTTAACTGTAGTAGCTGTAAATGGTACTAATTTAGCAGCCCTTGGAACTGGAGTAGTAAAAAATACTACTGCAACAGGGGTTCCGTTTATATCTAAAGTAGCCTTAACAGAGCCAGCAACTTCTTCTACTTTAACTATTGCAGATGGTCAGACACTAACAGTGAATGGTTCTGCTACTGTAACAAACGGAACGCACTCTGGTACTAATACGGGAGACCAAACATCTATAGCAGGGATTACAGGAACAGTTGCTCAGTTTAATACAGCAATCACAGATGGAGATTTAGCTACAGGTGGTGGTACGGCAACAGGAACCAATACAGGAGACCAAGACCTTAGTGGTAAGCAAGACGCATTAGTCTCAGCCACTAACATTAAAACTGTAAATGGTACAAGTATTTTAGGTGCAGGGAATATAGCAGCAATACCGACAGGCGGAACAGCCACACAAGTATTGGCGAAAATAAACGGTACTGATTATAATGTTCAGTGGCAAAACTCTCCTGCACCTAATTTTAGTGCTCAAAATATAACTTTAGATAACACCACATTTGCTAATCAGTTTGGAGTTATACAGAAAAGTTCTAATAGATTTCTGCATAATTTCAGCTATGGTAACAACGGTACAGTAACCCCAACAGGTAGGAATATACATTTAGGAGAGTTAGCAGGGAACTTTACAGCAGGAGCTACAGCTACAGTTGTAACTCAGGGCAGTAATAATACAGCCATAGGCTATGAAGCACAGTTAAGTTCAACGACAGGTTACGCAAATATTACACTTGGTAATGGTTCTCATAGATTGTTAACGACAGGATACGAGAATATAGCTATTGGTTTTGGCTCAAGTGCGGCGGCTTTGACAGGGAATAATAATGTGGCTATTGGAAAAAATACTTTAGCAGCAGGTACGACAGCAGCTAACAATTTTTTTGGGGGGGATGGGGCAGGGAGATATATAACAACAGGGTATGATAATGTGGCTATTGGTAGAACTGCTTTAGGGGCAGCCACAGCAACAACATCATTTGAAAATATTGCTATTGGGCCGCAAGCACTTGGTACTGGTTCATCATCTCAGGGGAATGTAGCAATTGGGGCTATTTCTTTAAGAGCTACAACAACGGGTAGTAATAACACGGCTGTAGGGAGATATACGATGTATCCATGTACTACTCATGCAGGGGGATCAGCCTTTGGGGCCTCTGCAATGGGGGATTTGGCAACAGGACAAGATAACACTGGCATAGGTAG
>JAYVIV010000077.1:0-4714 GCA_043769985.1 Arcicella sp. | reverse complement strand
GTAAGTACCTGCACACCATTAGTTTGAACGAAACTCATGGCATGACTGATAGTAATTTGTTCATTATCAATAGTTTGTGAGATTAGTCATGCCATGAGTAATTATGTTCAGATACTTAACTAAATTTAATGCCCAAACTTTTCTTCATCATCAGAGTACCTTTTATGCGAGCCAATGGCATGGCTATATTTCCTTTTCTTTTGGTCAAATACAAGAAGCCTTCCAAGATTTTAATTAATCATGAGCGAATCCATTTTAGGCAACAACTTGAAATGCTAATTTTGCCTTTTTATGTATGCTATATCCTCGAATATCTGATATTTAGATTGAAGGGGAAAAGTCCAAATCAAGCCTATATGAGCATTAGTTTTGAGCGTGAAGCCTACGCAAATGACAATGATTTGGGGTATTTGAAGAGGAGGAGATTTTGGGGATTTTGGCAGTATTTGAAAGCCCCCTAACCCCCGATGGGGGAACTTCGCCTATCGAAATGAGGTCGAATAAAATTCCCCCTTCGGGGGTCAGGGGGCTTCTACCATAAATTCTGAGGACAAACAATTCGATGACGATTATTCAGCATAATTCCCACCACCACTTCATGCGATCCTCTTGAGCGTTCACGAATGTCTGAAAGCGTGAAATCATACGAATATCCAAGGTTGATAAATGAACTGATATTTACGCCCAAAAGTCCTACCACCGCATCTTTATGACGGTATGAACCCCCAAACCAAAAGCGATCTTTATGAATTGCTTTGAGGTTAATATCATAACTTATCGGAGCTTGGCTTACTCGTTTAATCATCGTGGAGGGAATAATTGCCCATTCCTCATTGACATCATAACGATAACCAGCCGTCAAAAAATAGTGAGGATAGGTTGTTCCTAACCAAGAATAAGTACCACCATTTACATCTTTATTAGTATAATTGAAATTATCAAAAATCAAATTATTAGCGGAAATTCCCAAGAAAAAATGACGTGAATATAACCATGCTCCTACGTTAATAATTGGCTGAATTGAATTTAGTTGCCCCCCCGCCAATATGGCTTGATCGGGATTATCTTTCACCTGAATTTTACTCAAATCTAAACTATGTTGCGTAATTCCTCCAGACGCTCCGAGGGATACTTTCATGGTCCCAGAAACTGGAATATGATAAGCATAGCTTGCGGTAAGGCTATTTTGAACATTTACTCCAATATGGTCACTCACAAAGGCAATTCCCACGCCATGATGCCCAGGCACACGAGGAGCACCTCTAAATTCGGTGGAAAGTGAAAGCGGTCGACGAATGTTTTTTGAAATGTTTGGTGTTGCTCCCGTGCTGGTGCGATCGGGTTTGCCCATGGGCATATTGGCGGATACATAATAGGTAACAGGGGCTCCAGGGAAGTCCGTCCATTGATTTCTGTAACCCGTTTTGATGTCAATATAGTCTTCAATACCCGAAACGGCGGGATTTATCAGATAACTATTCATCATATATTGACTGTATTGGGGCTTACTTTGAGCAAAACCAATTAGCGAAAATGAAGTAAAAATTACAATGAGTATATATTTTTGCATAAAATGATGTCCTTAACTTCTATGGGATTCCTTTACTGAAACTGATAACGAAAAAAAGAGCTATAAAGATAAGTAGAAACGGGATTTTTTTGGGATTTGGGTGGGATAATTATTTTTTGGTTAGATAAGATTATTTTGAGTTGATGAGGTTACACAGAGAGCCACAGAGAAAATGTTAGAGAACCACAGAGAAAATAAAAGAAAATTGGGAAGAAAACTCTCTTTAAAGTATGCGGTACTCTTTTTAAAATTCTGCGGCAGGCGTTCCTGTGGCTCTCTGTGTAACCTCATAGTAGAATTATGTTTGTACAAACCTATTTTAAAACCACTTTTAAGAAGATAATATTTCGTAATTTTACCCCATAAATCCATATCAGAAAATGCGTAAAACATACTTCACCCCAGGGCCTGCCGAACTTTTTCCAACTGTTGAAAAACATTATCAAGAGGCGTTCGAGCAACAATTAGGCTCAATTTCGCACCGTTCGCAGTTGTTTCGGGATATTTATAAACATACCGCCGAACAACTCAGAATCTTGATGAATATTCCAGAAACGCACGGAATTTTCTTTACGGGTTCGGCTACTGAAATTTGGGAACGTCTAATTCAAAATACGGTTGAACATGAGAGTTTTCATTTGGTAAATGGCTCATTTTCAAAGAAATTTTATGACTTTTCAGTTGAGTTAAACAAGTATGCTCACAAATTTGAAAAACCCTTTGGCGAAGGCTTTGATAATGCTGAAATCGTTGTTCCTGAGTATGCAGAGCTTATTTGCACAACTGCCAACGAAACGTCTTCGGGTGTGCAGATGCGTCCTGCCGAGATTCATAAACTCAAAAGAGCCAACAGAGATAAGTTTGTTTGTGTGGATATGGTATCGTCGGCTCCTTATCCAGATTTGGACTTCAATACCGTTGATTCAGCCATGTTCTCCGTGCAAAAATCATTCGGAATGCCTTCTGGTTTAGGGTGTTGGATTGTCAATCCTGCGATGTTGGAAAAGGCAGAACGCATGAAAACCCACGAAAATCAAATCGGAACGTATCATAATTTACCGTCATTATTCAAGAATTTTGCCAAATATGAAACGCCCGAAACGCCCAATGTTTTAGGGATTTATGTCTTGGGAAAAGTGGCGGAAGATATGAACAACATCGGGATTGATACCATCAGAAAACAAACCGAAAAGAAGGCAAAAATGCTCTATGACTTTGCCGATAAAAGCGATTTTTTAGAAGTCTTCGTGAAAAATCCAGAGCATCGTTCGCAAACGGTTGTGGTGGTAAATGTGAAAGAAAAATCAGCCTCAAATATCATAAAACAAGTTCAGAGCGACGTAAACATGGTTATTGGCTCTGGTTACGGTGATTTTAAAGACACACAATTGCGGATTGCCAACTTTCCAGCGGTGAGTTTAGCACAAGTTGAAATATTGATTGAGGCATTGAAAAAAGTGTGAGGAATATACTACGAATATTAGACCACAGATAAAACAGATTTGCACAGATTAAAATTAACCGTGTAAATCTGTTAAATCCTTTTCATCCGTTGTCTAATTTGGTAGTATGTCAAGGCTTTTAACAACATTTAACCCTCAAAAAAACCGCTCTGTCGTTGAGCGGTTTTTTTATTCGTAAATTTGCAGAATCCTACAAAAATTCACGACAACGTACATGAAAATTCTTGATTTATATATTATTAAAAAATTTCTTAAAACGTATTTCTTTGCGGTTCTCATCATCGTAACCATCATTATGGTGATTGATTATACCGAAAAGATTGACAATTTTATTGATAATAAAGCTCCCATCAACGAAATTTTGGGGGATTATTATCTAAATTTTATTCCGTATTGGGCAAATTATATCAGTCCGCTGATGGTATTTATCGCCACCGTTTTCTTCACCGCAAACATGGCTGCCCGAACAGAAATTATTGCTATTTTGAGTACTGGAGTTAGTTTTATGCGATTTTTAAGACCTTATCTTATTGGGGCAACGTTGCTTGGATTACTCACTTTCGGGATGGTTGGTTGGATTATACCCATCGCTAATAAAACCCGAATAGCCTTTGAGAGAAAGTACGTAGAAGGTGGTTCGTATTATTTCAGTGGGAGGGACGTTCACATAAAAATTGGACCTGAAGATTATGCTTATATAGAAAGTTACGATACAGGTTCAAATACAGGTTATCGTTTTGCCTTGGATAAAATATCGGATAACAAATTGAAAGTCAAGTTATTAGCCGACAGAATTGTTTGGGACACCACCCGCAGAAAATGGACAATTCAAGATTATAGAATTAGAACTTTCTTGGAAAATGGCAAAGAAAAATTGACTTATGGAACAAAGTTAGATACGACTCTAAATCTACTACCAAAAGATTTTGACAGTAAATATCAACTCCAAGAAACCTTTACGATGCCCGAATTGGAGGAAACGATAGACAAAGTCAGAAGCAGAGGTTCGGATGGAATTGAGGTATTTTTGATTGAAAAATATCTTCGTTTTGCCAATCCTTTTGCGGTGGTAATTCTCACGGTTATTGGCGTAATTGTCTCTGCCCGCAAGGCCCGTGGAGGCGTAGGATTTCAGATTGCGTTAGGGTTTTTATTGGCATTTTTGTACATTCTTTTCTTCATGATGAGTAAAGGAATTGCCCAATCAGGAGGAATGCCGCCGTTATTGGCAGTTTGGTTACCCAATATTGTATTCACTTTCATCGGTATGATTTTATATCGAGCCGTGCCGAGATAGAATAAGTTTGCACACGGTTTGTACGGATTTGACTAAGAATTAAAGGGCTGATAATCAACCGTTTTAGATTGATAAATGAGTTGATTATTTCTAATTAAAAAGATGGATAAATGATTGATTCGAGGATTTTTAATTTCCAAAAACCAACGCTTCTTAGTGTTATTTTTGAGGTTAATTTCAGCCAAATATCATTCGTCCTACAGCCAAAATTGGGAATTGACAACTTAGTTTTTGGATTTTGTTAAATTCAGCGAGTAAAATATCTGCTCCAGAAAACGGTTTACCTAAGTACTTGTACCATATTAGTTTTAACTATTTAAAAGTGCAGTATTTATTCGTAAAATTCTGATAATCAAACCTATAAGGTTTTTAAAACCTTATAGG
>JAYVIV010000076.1:0-11437 GCA_043769985.1 Arcicella sp. | reverse complement strand
ACCGCAATTTAGCATCGCTAAATGAGGATTTTACCAACGAAGAAGGGGGCAAAAATAATGAGTAGTAATGGGTGAGGTTATTTAATTTGCGTTACTAAGTAGATTTTGGTTGAAATGGGGTTTTATAAATATAAAAATACAAAGTAAAAATACGATTAAATCATTACAGAATCATACATAGATTTCCTTGTAATCATGTATATTTACAAAAAATCTAAACAACCATCAACTAAAATGAATGACAATTCAAGAAGAGATTTTATTAAGAAAACTTCCTTGGCGTTGGGTAGTTTTTATATCGTGCCTCGCCATGTTTTGGGTGGAAAAGGCTTTATTGCACCTTCCGATAAACTAAATATTTTAAGTATCGGAGCGGGTGGAAAAGGTGAATCAGATTGCTTGTTGGCGTATAATAAAGGCACAGAAAACATTGTGGCAATTGCCGACGTGGACTATGGACGAGCGGCAAATACGTTGAAGCAATTACCCGAAAATGTTAAAAAATACAAAGATTGGCGAGAGGCTTTGGATAAAGAAAAGAACAATATTGATGCCGTAACTATCTCAACGCCAGACCATCACCATGCCGCTGCAACCTTGGCTGCGATGGAACTGGGCAAGCACGTTTACACACAAAAGCCTCTTACGCACAACATCAAGGAGGCTCGTATGCTCACGGAAGCGGCTGAAAGATATAAGGTCGTAACGCAAATGGGCAATCAAGGTTCATCGAATGATGGACGTAGAGTTTTGCAAGAATGGTTTGACGCAGGATTAATTGGAACGGTAAAACGTGTACACATTTGGACCGACCGCCCAGTTTGGCCCCAAGGAATTGCTACGCCAACGGGCAAGCACGAAATTCCCGCTGATTTTCCGTGGGATTTATGGCTTGGACCTGCTCCTTCTCGTGATTTTGTGCCAAGTGCCTATCATCCATTCAAATGGCGTGGTTGGTGGGATTTTGGAACGGGTGCATTGGGCGATATGGGTTGTCACCTTTTAGATGGCGTTTTCAAGGTTTTAGCTTTGACTTATCCAACCGAAGTGCAATGTAGCGTTAGTTCCATTTACACAAAAGATTGGGTGCCAGAATATTTACCAGACAGTTGCCCACCGTCTTCAAAAGTTACTTTCCAATATCCTAAAACCACTAAAAATAACTCTCCTATTGAAATTATTTGGTATGATGGCGGAATCAAACCAGACATTCCAGCGGAGTGGGGCGATGAACCGCTATGGTCAAATGGGGTAATTTATGAAGGAACAAAAGGCAAAATGGCGAATGAACTTTATAATCAAAACCCAACCTTATTACCAAAATCAAGAATGACAGATTCAGATGTGATAAAAGTCAAACCAAAACTCTATCGTATTGAAAATCAAGCATCTGGTCATAATTATCATTGGGTTAAGGCTTGCAAGGCAGGTTACGGAAAATTAGAAACCAGTTCACCCTTTGAATTTGCAGGACCCCTGACGGAAATGATTTTGATGGGAAATATTGCCATTCGTAGTTTCCAATATCGTGAAGGAGAAGGTCGTGCAGGCAAATATCCTGGACGTAAGAAATTATTGTGGGACGGTAAAAATATGAATATCACCAATTTCGATTACGCTAATCAATTTGTTGCCCGTAAGTATCGTGATGGGTGGAAATTAGGTTGAGAAATTAGACATTTAAAATAAAAAAATATATGGCTGTCATTGCGAGTGTAACGAAGCAATCTGTTTGATTTATGGAAGGCGTTTGAAACCCTCTGCCAATAAGCTAACCAATTGCTTTGCTCCACTTGCAATAACAGCCATTTACATATTATAAACCCAACATTCTGAAAACCAATTATTTAAACCTTCATATTTATTTCTTTATTATTAACTCATACATCCATTTATCTAAAATTTTCGTAAATTTCGGAATATTTCCTAATACAAAACCATAAAAATGAAAATAAAAGTTTACGGAATTTTTATCCTAATTTTCCTCATTTCAACCGCCGCATACTTGCCAGTTCAAAGTGAAGATGAAGAATTAATTGAAGTTTTTCATAGAATAAATGATGAAGTTCTCTCAAATAGTCGTGCCTATGAAACCCTCGGAGATGCTTGTAAAACAATTGGACATCGCCTAACGGGTAGTGCCAACGGAAAACGTGCCGAGGAATATACTTATAATTTGCTAAAATCTTACGGGATTAAAGACGTAAAATACCAACCTTTTCAAGTAGAGTCATGGTCACGTGATACAGTCACACTGGCAATTGCACCAAGAAAAAGTGATAATTTTCAAGATCTTGAAGTTGTTGCTTTGGCAATGACTCCCATTGAATCCAAAATAAAAGGCGATATTGTGGACGTGGGCAATGGGCTTGAACCTGATTTTCAAGCGGTTAAAGAACAATTGAAAGGTAAAATTGCGATGGTAAATATCGGCTTATTACCACCCATTAAAGGAACTCGAAACCTCCACCGCTCTGAAAAAACTGCCTTAGCAATTGAATACGGGGCAATTGGGGTAATTTTTGTCAATACTGTAAAAGGAAATGTTTTATTAACGGGAACAGCATCCGTTACTGGCGGTTTGATTTCAATTCCTGCCGTATGTGTGTCACTCGAAAGCGGAATGCAGATTCGGGCTTGGAAAAGCGAAGAACCAAATCTTTTGGCAATGATTGAAATGAGAAATTTCAGTAAAATGATAAAATCTCGCAATGTTATTGCTACGATAAAAGGAAATGACAAGAAGCTTCGTAACGAAAAAATAATCATTGGTGGACACCTTGACTCGTGGGATTTAGCCACTGGTGCATTGGATAATGGTATTGGTTCATTTTCAATTTTGGATATTGCCCGAACTTTCAAAGCATTGAATCTTAAACCGAAACGTACCATTGAATTTGTTATGTTTATGGGCGAAGAGGAAGGATTATTAGGTTCAAAAGCAATGATTGAACGAAGTAAAAAGAATAATTCAATCGAAAAAGTTGTCTTTATGATGAACCTTGATATGGCAAATAATGCCAACGGTTTCAATACATCAGGGCGAGGAGAAATGATTCCGATGTTTACGAAAATGGGCGAATTTATGAAAAAGATTGATCCCTCTTACAAAAATAATATTATAAATCAAGCAGGCTTACACTCTGACCATCAGAGTTTTATGTTGGAAGGCATCCCAACGGCATCACCCATTGGAGGCATTGCACCCGAAGCCTTGGGTTGCTATCATGCCAATTGTGACAAGTTTGATTTAGTGAAAAAGGATGAAATGGTGAATACTGTTCGTTATACGGCGATGATGCTTTATGGTCTGTCAAATACGGAAACAATTCCCGCAAAAAAATTAGATTATTATTCAACCCGTGATTTTTTCATCAAGCAAAATCTAAGAAAAGAATTGGAGTTAGGTCGTGCTTGGGTTTGGGGAGATGGAGAATGAAAAATGTTTAATTTTTAATGATTAATTTTCAATTAGCAATCGGGCGGCATTCCGTGCTCAATAATCAATATTCAAGTAAAAAAGAAACGTCAAACTTTTTACTTGAACATTGATTATTGAGCATTTTTTATTGAAAATTAATCATAAGAAACCAATTACTTCACCCCCAACAAAACCAACGCCTCCCGCCCTTTTACATGGTCAGGTTTCAGTTTTACACATTCTTTTATATCCCCAACTGCCCCTTGATTATCCCCAAATTTTGTTTTTGCCACGCCTTGATTGTAGTAGTATTATGGATTGTTTTTCACTTTCTCTTTATCAATTACGATGTTGTAATTATCCAAAGCCTCCTTTTATTTTCCCACGTTTAATTGTGCAGTTGCCAACGAGCCACGAGTCAATTTTTTGTCTTTCAATTTAGGCATACGCATAGCTTTTTCTAAGTCTGGAAGGGCTTTTTCGGGCATTTGAGCGTTTAAATAAACATTTCCCGATTCATATAGGTCTCTCCCAATGTCCGTTAAGGTTAGTGACGAGATAGTTGAGTTTTATATATGTCTGGTCGTCCCAATTAGCAAATTCAAAATTAAATCCACCCGAAAAGACAAGGAAAACTACCATAATTAATATGCTAATACAAATCGCAAACCATTAAATTGAATTGGCGTATTCAGCCGTAATTTCTTGAATATCAGCGGGTTGATTTTTAGCAATAGAAGATAGCGATTGATTAACAGTCTTATTTTTCTTTGACACAACAGGTTAATTTTTATGGATTTACAGAAAGGAATATTTAAAAAACTATTCCAAAAATAAGGAAAAGTTGAATTCAGAAATGAATGAGCCTAAGAATCAACTAAATTTGTATTGCTATTGTAGCTCGAAATAGCATTTCGAGAGCGTACCAACAATCGAACAAAAATTTTCTAAATTATATTTGTAAAACTCTAAAGATTAATATTGTTCGTCCACTCTCGAAATGCTATCGGGCAACGTTTGCTTCGAGCTACAGTAATAAAACCACCATAAAATGAATGCAAAAACCCTTAGAATATTCGTAGCCTTATCAATTTTGTTATTAGGAAGCGTGGTCGTGGTGCAATATTACTGGTTCAGACAGGCATACAACCTTGAAGACCGTGATTTTGACCAACGGGCAACTTCTGCGTTGAGAACGGTGAGTAAAAGATTATTGGAATTTAACAAAAATCCGAACAGTCAATTATTAACACCTGTGGAGAGAATTAAGTCGAATTATTATACCGTACAAGTGAATGACACCATCAATCACTTGATTTTAGAAGAGTTTTTAAAACAAGAATTTGCTCATTCCGACATCCGACTCAACTTTGAATATGGAATTTATGACTGTTTAAAAGATAAAATTCAATACTCCTCTTTCGTCTGTTTTTCCGAAAATTGCGACCGTTCAGATTCAACCGCCAATTATCGTTTTCCTGACTTGAATATCCATAATTATTACTTTGGTGTTCATTTTCCAGACAAAAGACTTTTCCTTTTGGGCGATTTGAATAACTGGTTTGTTTCCTCCGCAATTCTTTTGGTGGTGATGGCCTTTTTTGTGTATTCCTTGATGTTAATTTTCAAACAAAAACGCCTCTCAGAGATTCAGAACGACTTCATCAACAACATGACCCATGAATTCAAAACGCCTATTTCAACGATTTCTATTTCGAGTGAAGTCTTGATGAAGCCCGAAATTATCAATACACCCGAACGATTATTGAGTTACGCTGCCATCATTAGAAAGGAGGCCGCTCGTTTGAAAAAGAATGTGGACACCGTTTTACAGACCGCCAACATTGCCCAAAAAATTGATAAGCTAAATTTTGAAGAGGTTGAAATTCACGAATTAATTGAAGATTTATCCCTCAGTTGCGAACCTCTATTTAAAGAAAAAAATGGGGAATTAATTATAAATCTACACGCAAAAAACACTTTAATAAGAGCCGATAGGCTACATTTTACAAACGTAATTCACAACTTGATTGATAATGGAATGAAATATTCAGAACGTTCACCAATTATATGTATTTCAACTGAAAATGTCGGTAACGATTTGATTATCAGTATAAAAGACAACGGAATAGGTATTGCCGACCGTGACCAAAAGCAGGTTTTTAATAAGTTTTTTCGTGTACATACGGGTGACATACATGACGTGAAGGGTTTTGGTTTAGGCTTATATTACGTCAAAGAAATGGTGGAAGGACACAAAGGTAGGATTGAATTGAAGAGTAAGATTGGAGAAGGAAGCGAGTTTAAATTAATCGTGCCTTTGGTTGGGTAAATTATCTGAATTTGGATTCGTCAGATTAATGGATTTTTTGGATTTAACTTCAACGAACAAATCCTTTTAATCCATCAATCTGACGAATCCAAATTCAGACAAAAATTTTTCAATACTCCTTCAACACCTCTCTCGCAATCACGATTTTTTGGATTTCGGAAGTGCCTTCGCCAATGGTACAAAGTTTTGAATCTCGGTAAAATTTCTCTACTGGAAAATCCTTTGTGTAGCCATATCCGCCAAAAATTTGAACCGCATCAGTTGAAACTTCTACGCATATTTCAGAAGCATAAAACTTTGCCATGGCTGCCTCTTTGGTCATATTTGTTCCTTCCATTTTTAGGGCGGCGGCTTCACGGGTCATCAATTCAGCACCGTGTATTTTCGTTGCCATTTCTGCCAATTTGAAGCTAATTCCTTGAAAATTGGCAATGGATTGTCCAAATTGATGGCGTTCTTGAGCATATTTTGCGGCTGCAGTCATAGCACCTTTCGCAATTCCCAAAGCCAACGAAGCAATTGAAATTCTTCCACCGTCCAAAATCTTCATGGCTTGCTTAAAACCATCCCCTTCATTTCCTAAACGAGCCGAAACTGGTACACGACAATCTTCCAAAATTACTTCGGCAGTTTCAGAAGCCCTCATGCCTAATTTGTTCTCTTTCTTGCCATATTTTAAACCAGAATTAGAACGCTCCACGATAAAAGCCGTAGCATTATTTTTCGCTCCAACTTCTCCAGTACGAGTCATTACGACCACCACATCACCCGATTTTCCGTGCGTAATCCAGTTTTTTGCTCCGTTCAAAACATATTCGTCACCTTCTTTTGTGGCAGTACACATCATTCGGGCAGAATCTGAACCTGTGTTGGCTTCCGTCAATGCCCAAGCCCCTATTGATTGTCCCGTCGCAAGTTTAGGGAGATACATTTCCTTTTGCTCTTTCGATCCAAATTGAAGAATATGGTTGGTACACAAAGAGTTATGAGCCGCAACCGACAATCCGATTGACCCACAAACTTGTGATATTTCGTCAATAACTGACACATATTCTTGATACCCTAAACCCGCTCCGCTATACTCTTCGGGAACGAGGACTCCTAAGAATCCATGTTCACCTAACTGACGCATTAATTCGATAGGAAAAGTTTGGGCTTCGTCCCACTCCATTACGTGTGGACGAATGTAACGTTCGGCAAAATCTCTGGCAGATTGGCGGACTAATGTTAATTGATCTGATTTGTACATTTTAACTGATTGTTGATGAAATGGTAATAATGTGCCACCAAGACTCGGAGACACAACGTTTTTTCTTAATATTAATTTCTAAAACTTGGAGTCTTCGAGTCTTGGTGGCAAGAGAATTTTGTAACTTATAACTCAAAATTCAGCACTATGTCTTAATTTTGTACTCTAATTTCTTAAAATATTTTCATTATGCAAGCTATTTCATCGGGATCAATTGTTGTGGAGGAGAGTCGAGAAGGGGTAGCGAGGGTCAT
This sequence comes from Arcicella sp., assembly GCA_043769985.1. Taxonomy (GTDB): domain Bacteria; phylum Bacteroidota; class Bacteroidia; order Cytophagales; family Spirosomataceae; genus Arcicella. Next base: position 4,181 of record JAYVIV010000076.1, on the reverse strand, counting down.
TTTTAGTAATCCACCCACCAATTCTATGCCAATCAATTTATTGGAAGAATTGGCGAACACCATAGAAACTTTGGGAGAACATTCAGACCTACAGGTGATTATTCTGCAAAGTGGCGGAGAACGTACTTTTTGTTCGGGAGCCGATTTTGATCAATTATTACAAATTGAGGACGAAAAATCAGGTAAAATATTTTTTAATGGATTTGCAAAAATTATTAATTCCATCCGAAAATGCCCTAAAATTATCATCGGAAGGGTGCAAGGCAAGGCAGTTGGCGGAGGCGTTGGACTTGCCGCTGCTACTGATTATTGCATGGCAACCAAGTTTGCATCCATCAAATTATCCGAATTAAACATTGGCATTATACCAGCCGTTATCGAACCAGCCGTTGAACGAAAAATTGGCTTGACTGCGTTTTCACAAATGGCATTAAATCCCAACGATTTCTTTACGGCAGATTGGGCGAAAGAAAAAGGGCTTTTTATGGAAGTTTTTGAGAGCATTGAAGCAATGGATGAAGCCGTGGAAAATTTAGCAAGTCGCTTGAAAGAATACAATCCAGAGGCTTTATTTGAACTCAAAAAGATTCTTTGGAAAAACACCGACCATTGGGATGAATTATTAACACAAAGAGCGGAGATAAGTGGACGATTAGTTTTGAGTGAATTTACTAAGGAAAAATTAAAAAAGAGTTAGTGGTTTTAAGTATATTTGATAAAAATCTGATAATGATATGGAATTATTAATAGAAGAAGTCGTAATAGGAAGGGAACTTTCAGACTACGAAATCGAACGAAACAAACCAATGCCAACACTAATTCATGGAATCGTACAAGCCAATATTGGGTTTGAACTTAAAACAGCTTATCGTCAAAAATATTTAATTGCTTCTGAGGTAACATTGGATACCTTGCCAAAAGGCTCTACACCAGATTTAATAATTTTACCAAATCAAAAGGTAAATCTAAGTGGAGAAGTTCCTGCCAAATATGCAATACCTCCACTTGCTACAATTGAAATCCAATCCGCTTCTCAAAGTTTAGATGAAATGGTTAATAAATCACTTATATACTTTGGGTTTGGCGTAAAATCATGCTGGATTGTTCAACCAAGAATTAAAGCAATAATTGTTTTTAGTGGTCCAGACGAATACAAATTCTTTCATCACGATGATATTTTAAAAGACTCGGTTTTAGATATTGAATTAGATTTACAGAAAATCTTTTAACAAATGAACATCCTCAGAAAATTAGGTTTCTTCTCAGCCTTCACCATTCCATTATTTGCCATCGGAGGCTATTATTTGGGCGGTTGGTGGAATTTTTCTTCCATCATTATTACCTACATCGGACTTCCAATTGCCGACTGGTTAATTGGTAAAGATTCGGTTAATCCAGATGAAAATAACGTTTCAGCACTTTCAGAAGAACGTTTCTATCGTTTCACAACCTACGTTTGGGCGTATGTACAAGTGGCAACTGTGTTTTGGGGGGCATACATATTTGCCTACGGAAACATTGGCGAATGGTATTTCAAACTCGCATTTTTAATCGCAATCGCAAACGTGACGGGAGGGGTTGGCATTACAGTTGCCCACGAATTGGGACATAAAAGCACAAAAATCGAACAGTTTTACGCCAAAGTTTTGTTGATGACGGTTAGTTATATGCACTTTTTCATTGAGCATAACAAAGGACATCACGTGTGGGTTGCAACCCCAAAAGACCCAGCAACCAGCCGCAAAGGAGAAAATTTTTACAAGTTCTATTTCCGTAGTGTAATTGGTGGATTTATAAGTGCTTGGGAGATTGAAAAAGAACGTTTGAGACGTAAGGATATATCGGTATGGTCGTTTCAAAATGATATGATTTTATACACTATTTTGCCCTTCGTTTTCTGTGGATTTTTAATGGTTTGTCTCTATTTATTTACAGGTTCATTATCTTGGAATGTGCCTGTTTTCTTCTTCATACAAGGCATTTTAGGCTTTTCACTATTAGAAGCCGTTAATTACATTGAACACTACGGCATTGTCAGAAACGAAATTGCTAATGGACGTTTTGAACGGGTAAATCCGCTCCATTCGTGGAATTCAAACTATTTAATTACCAACTTCTACCTTTTCCAACTTCAACGCCACTCCGACCACCACGCCAATGCCAGTCGTCGTTATCAAGTGCTGAGACATTTTGACGAAAGCCCACAAATGCCACAGGGCTATCCAGCCATGATGATGATGGCAATGATTCCTCCGCTTTGGTTTAAAGTGATGGATAATCGTTTGGAGAAATGGAAGATGGAGAGTGGGTTGGTTTAATTACCCTTCAAAAAATTCTCAATAATCCTCTGCCCTTCCTTCCCACTAATCTCCGTATGAAATTGAGCCGCATAAAAATTACCCTTCTGTAACATGGCGGAAAAAGGTTGAATATAATCACAAGTGGCAACGGTATATTCACTCATTTCTGCATAATAACTATGGACAAAATACATGAAACTACTCTCTTGTAAACCTTTCGTTAAGTCATTTTTGAAGTCGTAAATATTATTCCAACCCACGTGCGGAACTTTGTAAGTATCTGATTGAAAACGTTTTACGTCAATATCAAAAATCCCCATGCAAGTCGTATCGTTCTCTTCGGAATGCCTACACATCAACTGCATTCCTACGCACGTACCCAAAACGGGTTGTGTAAGCGTTGGGATAACTTTATCCAAGCCTTTTTCACGAAGATAATTCATGGCGGTACTTGCTTCGCCCACACCTGGAAAAATCACTCTATCGGCAGAACGAATTTCAGTTTCATCGTCTGTCCAGAGGTAACTCACGCCAATTCTATCTAAGGCATACATGACCGACTGCACGTTTCCTGCGTTGTATTTTATGATTACTGTTTTCATTTTAGGGGTTGGGAGTTAGTGTTACCATTTTTAACAGTTTTTATGTTACATACAGGTGCAGAGCACCAAAATATTTGTAGCAAAAAAGAGGAAGAAAATTAGCGAATAAAAGGTGCAGAGCACCGTAATATTAAAAAGACTCTGTTCCGGTACTCTGTACCTTCGCTACTATATTCTTTCATAACTACTACAAATATTTTGGTGCTCTGCACCTACTTGTAAAAGCGAAAATTTATAAAAGTAAAAGCCCAATTCTTGGACGAATCGGGCTTTTTTATTTTTATTGAATTTTAAAAAAGATTAAACATTTAACCAACGCCTTTAATCCTTAAAACCTTCTTCTACAAATTCATCAGCGATTCTCTTCTACGCATCTTACCCGCTGGAATTCCAAACATCATTTTGAAACGACGACAGAAATAGGCAGTATCCTTATAACCAACATCCGCACCAATGGCACGAATAGATTTTTTAGAAGTTCTCAACAAACCAACCGCCGCTTCCATTCTTTGGTATTCAATATAATCTTGTGGGTTGATTCCAGTAAGCATTTTGAAATATTGACCCACATAATCTTCCGAAACATTTGCAACATTTGCCAATACTTTATTCGATAAATCTCCACCGATATTATCTTTGATATACGCAAAAATATCAATCAGACGTGGGTCTTTAAAATACGTACTATTTGTGGCTAATTGCTCAACAAACAAACGATTTCTAATAATATAACGAATAATTTCAATGACGATTTCTTCGGTTTTTATCTTAATAATACGCCCTTTTCCTAAATCTTCGGTCATATCTTCCTTCAAAATCTCAGCTAACATAAATGCTAACTTATCATCTTTCTTGATTAAGAAAGGAGGAATGTCGAGTGAAGTGAAGAAATTTACCGAGTCAAAAACCTTTGCCTCAAAAGCCACCATACCAAAAGAGTTTTCGATATGACCAATTCTTTCAGGTTCGATGTTTGGTTCAAAATATAGTTCACGATGAGTCATGAACTCTTCGTTTGAAATTGCCTTGGGTTTTTCAGAGTTTCCGTAAGTAACCGAAAGCATTTTTCCACCAGGAATGAATAGCATATCCCCCACTTCTGCATGAACCGCTTCTTCACCAAAAGATACATCACCATTGTACAAAATCAAGAGTGTATTCTCTACATCGTAGAAATTCTTGATACGGATAGGTTGTAATATTCTAATGTTGCGTGACTTTATAAACTTCACACCGAGCGACTCAATTATCTTATTATAATCTTCCATCTTTGCGGCTT
>JAYVIV010000075.1:0-5546 GCA_043769985.1 Arcicella sp. | reverse complement strand
TTTGAAAATTTAGAAATCCCTGTAATGAAAACTAATTCCAAATATTCATCTGCATTTTTCAGAACACTATAAAATTCTCTTAAAGTATCTCTATTTTTTTCTCCTTGTGAGAGATTGTTTACTTCTAAATAATCAATTATCGGTTTATCATATTCATCAACCAAAAATACAACTTTACCTAATTTCTGATAAAGCTGTTCTATTAAACTTTTTAATAGAGTATTAATGTTATCTCCTATTAACTCAATACCAAAGTTTTTTGCTTTCAATCGGATATCATCTTTTATAACATCCGAAAGTGAACTTTCCTTAAATCCTAATTCATCAAATGAAAAATGAATTACAGGATTAGATTTACTCCAATCCCAATGAGTTTCAATCCAAAGTCCTTCAAAAGCACTCCTATTTCCTCTATAAATTTCTTTGATAGTTGAAACCAATAAAGATTTTCCAAAACGACGTGGACGTGAAAAGAAATAGAATTTTCCCGTAGTGAGCAACTGATGAATATGTTGCGTTTTATCAACATAAATATAGTTACCATTACGTATTTCTGTAAATGATTGTAAACCAATTGGTAAATTTCTCATAAGATGTTTTTATTAATTTCATTACTCGTTTGCTATTTTCACCTCCATCGCCATCTTCGTCAATTCCAAAAAATCCGCTACACTCAACTGTTCTGCTCGCTTGCTCATGTACGGATTATCGGGTAATTGCAAGGCTTTCAGGGCATTACGAAGCGTTTTTCTTCTTTGATTAAAGCCCATTTTTACCACTGATTTAAACATACTTTCAGATACGCCCAAATCCGTAACATTATTTCTTTTCAAACGTATAACCCCCGAATTCACTTTTGGAGGTGGCGAAAATACTTCTGGACCTAACGAAAAGCAGTATTCAATATCATAAAACGCCTGCAACAAAACACTCAAAATTCCGTAGTCTTTATTCCCAGGTTTTGAGGCAATTCTCACGGCAACTTCCTTCTGAAACATTCCTGCCACTTCTGGTACCAAGTCTTTGTAATCCAGTACTTTAAATAAAATTTGTGAAGAGATATTATAAGGAAAATTACCAACTATCCCGAACTTTTTACCATCAAAAAATTTCTCTAAATTCAAATGCAAAAAATCTGCCGAATGAATTCTCCCTTTTAATTGGGGATAATACTTATGTAAATAATCTACCGATTCACGGTCAAGTTCAACCACATCGGTCTGATATTCTGTGTGTTGTAATAGATACTGAGTCAAAACGCCCATGCCTGGACCGATTTCCAACACTTGGTCATAATCACCATGCCTCGACATCAAATCTGCGATACTTTTTGCTGCATCCAAATCCCGAAGAAAATGCTGCCCTAAACTCTTTTTTGCCCTTACGTCCATCTTTTTAATTAATAATTGATAGATAATAATTAATAGTTATTTGTCAGAAATAATTATTAATGCCCCTATCCATACCTTAAAATTACGTTGAATTTTGTACTTTTAAGCTAAATTTTATAATTAGTTAGCTTACTATTTTACATAATCATTTATTCAAATCAATTACAGTTTTTGAAATAACTGTTAATTGTTAATCATTAACTGTTAATTGAACCATGCGTTGGACTCACAAAACTAAAGAAGATTTAATTGCTGAAATTCGTCACCTCAAAAAGGAGTTACGAGTATTGGAAGTCAATGAAAATTCGGGAGAAATGCCTCTTTCGATGGCTTCCGAGTTGGAAAAAACCGTTGAAAATCTCAATTTAGTGGGTATCGTGTTAGAAGATAATGGAACAATTGTATTCTCTAACTCTTTCGCTAATAAGGTTTTAGGATATGAATATGGTGAATTAGTGGGTAAAAATTTCTTTGATGTGCTTGTCCCAGAGCAAGAACGGGAGCAACGCATTCAATCATTTAACCAAGCGATGGAAAAGGGTGGTTTATTTGATCAGAAGGAGCGAACCATGCTTTCTAAAACGAACCAAATTCGCTACGTTGAACTCAACTCTACTATTTTTAATGATGCCACCGAGGAAATAAGATACTTAACGGTTATTGGGGAGGATGTCACTGAACGTCGAAAGGTTGCTGAGGCTCTTTCACGGTCAAATGCTCAACTGCAAGACATTATTAATAACACTTCAGACTTGATTCAATTAATCAGTATGTCAGGACGGTTTTTGTACGTAAACAAGGCTTGGTTAGATATCACTGGATACGAATCTGACGAATTGGCAACTCTACGATTGAAAGATATTTTGCACCCAGATTTTGCGGAGGAGGCACTTTTGAAATTTGAAAAGATAAAAAATGGGGAAAAAATTGCTGATTTTGAGGTTGTTTTCAGAAGAAAGGACGGTCGGAGATTGTATCTTTCAGGGTCTGTGAATTGCCGATATGACAAGGAAACTCCCACCGCTTATCGTTGTATTTTTCATAATTCAACCGCAAAAGTTAGGGCAGAAAGGTCTTCTAATTTGTATTCAAACATAGCCCAAGCAACCATTCGTTCCACCAATTTAGATGATTTATACCTCAATATTCATCAAGAATTAGGGAAAGTCATTGATGTTAAAAACTTCTTTATTGCTCAATACGATTCTGCAAAATCTTATTTATATTTTCCATATTATATTGATGAATATTTTGATAGTCGAGTACATTTTACGAAAAGAAAATTAGGAAATGGACTTACTGAATATGCCATTGCGGCTAATAAACCTTTGATACTGAGGGATGAGGAGATTTATAAATTAGCGGAGGAAAAGAAAATTTATCTTTATGGCGTGGTGCCAAAAGTTATGATTTGTGTGCCTTTACGAATCGGAAACAAGGTAACTGGCATTATTGGTTTGAAATCTTATGAACGTCAGAACAAATATGAACAACGAGATTTAGAATTATTAGATTTTATTTCTGGACAAGTTGCCCTTGCCATTGCTCGAAAGCAAGCCGAAGATGTGCTTGCACGAGAAACCGCTCGTCTAACGGCTATTATCGAAGGAAGTTCGCATTTAATGTGGTCGGTGAATCGAAGAATGTTACTAACCTCATTTAATCAAGAATATTTGCAACTCATTGAAAATCAGTTAGGTGTGAAACCTCAATTGACCCTAAGTACCGAGAAAATGGGTTTCAGAATGGTGTCTGTTGAGGACAGAAAGGTTCTGGAGGAAAAATACAAGTTAGCTTTTAAAGGAGAACAGCAACACTTTGAAGTTCAATTAGATTCGCCCGATGGAGAGGAAAAATGGGTAGAAGTTTTTTTGAATCCAATTAAAAATAATGGCAACATCGAAGAAGTTTCGGGTATTGGACGAGATATAACAAATTTAAAGAAATATCAACAAGATATTGTAAAAGCAAAAGACGAAGCCGAACGTTCGTTAAAAGTGAAAGAGAGATTTCTGGCAAATATGAGTCACGAAATCCGAACACCCATGAATGGAGTGATTGGGATGATTGATTTAATGATTGATACGCCTTTGAATGAAGAGCAGAAAGATTATGTACAAACCATTAGAAAATCATCAGAGACACTTTTACACATTCTCAACGATATTCTGGATTTAGCAAAAATTGAAGCGGGCAAGATGGCTCTCAATGAAGCTCCGTTGGTATTTAAGGATATTTTTGACCGATTACAATCCCTTTTCAATCAAGTGGCAACTGCCAAAAACAATAAAATCATTACTGAATATGACGATAACTTACCAGAATTTGTCATAGCAGATGAAACTCGTTTACTCCAAATTCTTTCCAATTTCACCTCAAATGCTTTAAAATTTACTGAAAATGGTACTGTAAAAATTAAGTCAAGTTTAGTAGAAAAAAGAGGGAAGTTCAATCGAATTAAAGTAGAAATTATTGATTCTGGAATTGGTATTACGGAAGAAAACCTTAAAATTCTTTTTAATGCTTTTCAACAAGTAGATAATTCTACGAAAAAGTCTTTTGGTGGAACAGGTTTAGGCTTAGCCATTTCCAAAGAATTATGTCGAATGATGAAAGGCGAAGTAGGTGTCACTTCAGCGTGGGGCAAAGGCTCAACTTTTTGGTTTACCATTGAAATTAAGCAAACGGATATCAGTCCGATGATGGCAAAAAAAGATGAACCTGTTTATAAAGTTGTCAATCATTTTGATACGTATCATCCCTATTTATTAGTCGTTGACGATAATGCAACCAACAGAAAAGTTGCCAGCGAAATTCTCAGAAAATCGGGTTGTGAAGTCATCACGGCAGATTCTGGACAAAAGGCAATAAAATTAGTTCAGGCTTCAATCTTGGATAAACCTTTCGATATTATATTCATGGACATTCAAATGCCAGAAATGGATGGTATTGAAACTACGCAGATTTTAAGGCAAAATAATGCAAATCTGCCCCCAATAATTGCCATGACCGCTTACGCCATGAAAGAGGATAGAGACAGATTTATGGCAAACGGTATGAATGATTACGTCCCCAAACCAATTCGAGCAGAGGTTTTGGTGAGAAAGGTTGCGGAGTGGGTAAGTAAGCAATTAACAATTAATAATGAACAATCGAGTAGCGTTCCATTGGCAGTTAAAAGCTCGGATTCGAAAATCGCTGTAAATCAATCTGATATTTTTTTACAACCTGTTAAAAATGATAAATTAGCGATTGAAGAAAACTCACAATTCACAACTCACAAATCAACACTAAATAACTATCAAGTCCTCGACCCAGAAATTATTAAACAGCTTTCTGATAGTGTTGGTGGTGACAAAAGTTTTGTTGTTTCAATTTTGGAAGGTTTTGAAGAAGAAGCTACTGAACAAATTGCCAATGCAATAGAAGGATATAAAGCCAATAATTGTAAACAAGTTCAAGGGGAGCTACATACCTTAAAGGGAAATGCAGGTACTTTGGGAGCAATGCGATTGCATGAGATTACAAGGATAATTGAAGAAAAAGCAAAGCATTGTGACTTCCAAGTCTTTGAAAATGAGATTATTACGCTCCAGGATGAGTTTGAAAAGTTTAAAAAAGAATTAATAAAATTAAAGAATGGATAAGTGTTTTAGATAAAAGAGATAATTGGATTAAGTATAGTTTATACAAAAAACAATCCTTTCGGTTGTGGGACAGAACGCCGCCCCGCCCCACAACATTTTACGTTTTACTTGGCGGATAGTTATTATAAAAATGGGGACATAGCATGGCGGTACTATGCCCCATATTGCTACGGTTAAATGGCGGTCAACCGTAACCTCATGTCAGTTTTTGGAATTTTGATAATGTTGGACTAAACTCCATGTATTACAGAATAATACGAACACAAAACAGACAGAATCTTTCGATGTTATTGATTTTATGCATCATTCTAATCAAGATGCAAGTAACTTTAACATCACATATGCGACAAATATTTAAGTAAATATGACAAATGAATGCTGTATATACAAACAATTTTATGTCTTTTTTTTACGGAACTATATACTTAATGTCGCAAATACGAATTACCCCATCCTAAATCCTTCCCCTTGAAGGGAAGGACTTTCCTAACGAGTGTAGAAGCCCTTT
>JAYVIV010000074.1:0-4952 GCA_043769985.1 Arcicella sp. | reverse complement strand
TATTTGGTGATTGAAGTGCTTTCTGAAGGAACATATCAGTATGATTTGAACGAAAAATTGTATAAATATCAAAGCATGAAAAGTATTCATGAAGTCATATTTGTGGATAGATTTGATAAAGTTGTAGTAAAATTTCAAAAAACGGATAATCCTAAAATATGGACAGAAACGATTTATGACGAAGAAAATCCTGAAATTTTAATTGATACCATGAATGTGAAATTGAATGATATTTTTGATAAAATTGAAAAGTTTTTGTAGAAATTATTTACGCTAACCTATGAATAAACCAATTCAAACCCTCGAAGTATGGATGAGGGGACCCATTGCAGGACTTATTCCCTTGCTTCAGCCAGTTGCCCACGCCATTCTGCAAGCACGTGAAGAAATCAACATAATGATGATTGATTTTCCTAATGACTTAATTTGGAAAAAACCTAATGGAGTTGCTTCCGTTGCTTTTCATCTTCAACATCTTTCGGGCGTTTTGGACAGGCTTTTTACGTATGCCAATAACCAAATCTTAAATGAAGACCAATTAGAATTATTGGCTCTGGAATCTGACCACACTCAATTTCTAACTGTTAAAGGGCTGTTGACACGTTTCAACAATCAAGTAAATAAAGCCTTAACTCAATTGAAAAATATTGACGAAAAAACACTTCTCGAACCCCGAGGAATTGGAAGAAAACAGATTCCTTCAAATCAATTAGGTTTACTTTTTCACGCTGCCGAACACACGCAACGTCACACGGGGCAACTTTTAGTCACCGTCAGAATCCTAAAAAATCCGTAAAATACAATTCAATCTTCAAAAAATCGTTTATCTTTGGATTGAAATTACGATTTACCTTACTTAAAAACTATATGAAGGAAATAACTCTAAATGCCCTTCAGAGGGTAATGATACTTCTTTTGCTACTTATTTTGTTAGATTCATGTCGATTATTTCGTCGGCGAGAATATGATAATTCTTCCGTTTCATCAAAAACAACAACCTCCTCTCCCATCAGGAATTATTCAAAAAGTTATAATTCAAAAACTATTAATGAAATGGTCTCGTTAGCACGTTCTTACACGGGCGTACCTTATCGTTCGGGCGGAACTGATGGCAACGGAATGGATTGCTCGGGTCTGTTATATTGTGTCTATGGACAGTATGGCTTTAAAATTCCAAGAATTTCATGGCAGCAATCTGAAATAGGGAAAGAGATTTCTATTGATGATCTTCGTGCAGGCGATTGGGTATTTTTCGTCACTAATAAGGGCGGGACAAGTTCAATCAATCACGCTGGAATGATTACGGAATTTCGTAGTCAAAGAGAAGTTTTATTCATACACTCATCCTCCTCAAAAGGGATTAAAGAAGATAATTTATTTAGTAAGTATTGGATGAGTTGTTTTGCAAAGGCAACGAGACCATTTTAAAATCTAATGTGTAAATGATTTACAAAATTTTAATTAATTTTGCACCACAAACAGAAACAAACAAAAGAAATGTCAAAAAAAGTATTAATCATAGGTGCAGGTGGAGTAGGAAACGTAGTCGCAAAGAAATGTGCCATGAATCCCGATGTGTTTTCAGAGGTAGTATTGGCAAGTCGCACCTTACGTAAGTGTGATGCCATTGCAGCGGAATGTGCCAAAATTGGCTTACCAACCAAGGTTGAAACTGCCCAAGTGGATGCTGATAATGTGCCTGAATTAGTGGCATTAATCAATAAAGTGAAGCCATTTATGATTATCAATGTGGCTCTTCCTTATCAAGATTTAACCATTATGGATGCTTGTTTGGAGACTGGAATTCACTACATGGATACTGCCAATTATGAACCTAAAGACGTTGCCAAATTTGAGTATTCATGGCAATGGGCATATCAGGAGCGTTTTAAAGAAAAAGGCTTAATGGCACTGTTGGGTTGTGGTTTCGACCCAGGTGTTACCCAAGTTTTTACGGCTTATGCCAACAAACATCATTTTGACGAAATGCACTATCTGGACATCATTGACTGTAACGCAGGTGATCATGGAAAGGCTTTTGCCACCAATTTCAATCCAGAAATAAATATTCGTGAAATTACGCAAAAAGGAAAATATTGGGAAAATGGCGAATGGGTAGAAATTGAGGCGATGTCGATTCATAAAGCCATTGATTATCCAGGCATCGGACCGAAAGAATCGTATGTTTTATATCACGAAGAATTAGAATCTTTGGTTAAAAACTTCCCAACACTTAAGCGTGCAAGATTTTGGATGACTTTTGGACAGCAATATATCACGCACTTAAATGTTTTGGAAAATGTAGGAATGACTTCAATTAAGCCTATTAAGTTTCAAGGAATGGACATTGTGCCTTTGGAGTTTTTGAAAGCAGTTTTACCAGAACCAAGCTCATTAGGAGAGAATTATTCGGGCGAAACTTCAATTGGATGTCAAATCAAAGGAATTAAAGACGGTATTGATAAAACTTATTACGTTTGGAATAATTGTAAACATCAGGATTGTTGGAAAGAGGTTCAGGCTCAGGGAGTTAGTTACACTACGGGCGTACCCGCCATGCTTGGGGCTATGATGATGATTACGGGCGAATGGATGCAAGCGGGAGTTTATAACTGCGAAGACATGAACCCAGATCCATTCATGGCAATGTTGAATGTTCACGGATTGCCTTGGAATGAAGAAATCAATGGAGTTTTGCCGCATGAGTATTGATGGGAGCTAACGAATATGATCGTATTTTGAAGGAGAATATTGAGCCAATTCTCCTTCCTTTTGCTCAGAAATTTTTAGGTATTTCTAAGGCAAAATATACATCCATCAAAGATGACTTACATACAACAATTGAAAGAAAACCTGATTTTTTAAAGAAAGTCAAGGAAGTGGGTAAAAAAAAGAACTATATTCTTCAAATTGAATTTCAATCTGTTGATGAAAAGGATATGGTTTTTCGAATGTTGGAATATAAATCACTTCTTTTAAGAAAATTCAAACTTGAGGTAAAACAAATTGTACTTTATATTGGGAAAGACAAATTGAGAAGAATGACACCAAATTTGAAAACTAATGGACTTTCATTTGAGTATCAACTTATTAATATCCAAAGTTTTGATTACGAAGATTTTTTAAAATCAGCCATTCCAGAAGAGGTTATTCTATCAATTCTTTGTAATTTTAAAAATACATCTCCACAAAAAGTAATCACAAAAGTTCTTGAAAAATTGCAGGAACTTTTAAAAGGAGAAAATCGTTTTGGAAAATACCTAAAGCAATTAGAAGTTCTTGCTAAACTCAGAGATTTACAAGAAGAAACAATTAAACAAACATCAATTATGCCAATTGTTTATGACTTAGAAACTGACATCCGTTACGTACAAGGTATGAATAAGGGTGAAGCACGTGGCGAGGCACGTGGCGAGGCACGTGGAATTGAACAAACGATAAATAGGTCTATAAAAAGACAATTATTAATGAAGATTTTGACTATTCAGCAAATTGCAGATAGCTTTGAAGTTCCAGTTGCAAGAGTTGAGCGAATAAAAAACACATTATAATTTTTTTGAATTAATAAATAAAAAACACATTATAATTTTTTTGAATTAATAAATATTGACCATTGCCCGTAACGAAAGTGCGGGCAATTTTACTTAAAAAATATCCGATGATAGATTTCTCAAAAATACCTTCACCCTGTTACGTCTTGGAAGACAGACTGTTACGCAAAAATCTTGAACTCCTAAAATACGTTCAAGAACAAGCAGGTATTGAAATAATTTGTGCTTTAAAAGGCTTTTCGATGTTCTCTACTTTCCCAATGGTGAAGCAATATTTGGCGGGTTCAACGGCAAGTTCTTTGAATGAAGCACGTTTAGGTTTTGAAGAAATGGGGGCAAAAACCCACGTTTATTCACCAGCCTATTTAGACGCTGAATTTGATGAATTGCTGAATTATTCTAACCATATTTCCTTTAATTCTTTAAATCAATTCAATAAATTCAAGGAACGTGCAATTGCTGGCGGAGTTAGTTGTGGACTCAGAATTAATCCGCAATACTCTGAGGTTGAGACAGATATGTATAATCCATGTATTGCAGGTTCACGTCTGGGTATCACACGCAATCAGTTGGAGGACACTTTGCCCGAAGGCATTGAAGGCTTGCACTCACATACTTTATGTGAAAATGACTCTTTTACGTTGGAGAGAACGCTTCAAGCCATCGAAGAACGTTTTGGAGGATTATTAAAGCAAGCAAAATGGTTGAATTTGGGCGGAGGTCATTTAATTACTCGAGCAGATTATAATGTTGAACATTTAATAGGTGTTCTAAAAGGATTAAAAGCTCGTTTCCCAAATCTTAAAATTATCATGGAGCCTGGTTCGGCAGTGGGTTGGAGAACGGGTTATTTAACTTCAACCGTTCTGGATATTGTTGATTCCCAGGGGATTGATGTTGCTATTTTGGATATTAGTTTTGCGGCTCATATGCCTGATACGTTGGAAATGCCCTATAAGCCTGTTATTCTTGGAGCCTACCATGAACCCGTATCAGGGAAACCAACCTATCGTTTTGGGGGAATGACTTGTTTGGCAGGAGATTTTTACGGAGATTATTCTTTTGATAAACCTTTACAGATTGGAGATTCCATCGTTTTTGATGATATGATTCATTATACGATGGTAAAAACGACAACTTTCAATGGCGTTAATTTGCCTTCTATCGGCATTTGGAGAGAGAATGAAACTTTTGATTTGATGAAGTCCTTTGGGTATGAGAGTTTTAAGGATAGGTTGAGTTAATTAAAAGTTAAAATCATTAATTAAAAGTTTTATCAATACGAAAAAAGGCTTATAAACTTTAGGAACGGGAATTAAATAAGTTATCCAAATCTATACGAAGTAATTTTTGAACGATTTGAGGTCTAAAACCGCAATTTAGCATCGCTAAATGAGGATT
>JAYVIV010000073.1:0-9502 GCA_043769985.1 Arcicella sp. | reverse complement strand
CCCTTAAAGGGAAGGGCTTTAATCTGGCTTAAAGCCCCTCTCTTTAAGGAGAGGGGTTGGGGAGAGGTGACTCCGCCAAATTGTGCATAGTTCCGTTATTTTTTTAAACTTTTAGCATTTTCTTGATATATTTTCCTACAATATCAAATTCTAAATTAACCACATCACCGACCTTCAACGTATGAAAAATAGTGTTTTCGTAGGTGTATGGAATGATGGCAACTCTGAAATTATTTACCCCAGAATTGAAGACCGTCAAGCTCGTTCCATTAATACAAACTGAGCCTTTTTCAACCGTAACGTTCTCTGAATCAGGCGAATATATAAAATCATAAAGCCACGAACCGTCTTGTTCGATGATGCTGGTAACTACGCCCGTTTGATCTACATGACCCTGCACAATATGCCCATCAAAACGTCCATGAGCGGGCATACATCTTTCAAGATTTACCTTATCTCCAATTTGTAACTTTCCAATATTCGTTTTTTGTAAAGTTTCATCAATTGCCGTAACGGAATATTCATTTCCTTGAACATCAATAACGGTTAAACATACACCATTATGAGCTAAACTTTGGTCAATTTTAAGTTCGTTTGTAAACGGACTGGTGAAGGTGAAAGTAATATTTGTACCTTCTGATTTTGTATTTTTGAGTGTGCCAATGGCTTCTATTATTCCTGTAAACATTGTTTGATTTTGGATTGCGGAATTCGGATGGTGGATTTATTGAAACCGAATAAAATTATTTGCTGCAAGTTAGTAAATTGCAGTTTCTTTACCACAAAAGGCACAAAATACATAAAAGATATGTTCAAAAATAAATTTTTCCTACTCTCCGTTGTTGCGGTTATCATTGCAATCATTGCCTATTCATTTGTTGGAAATGAAGAAATTAAATCATCACAAACTATTGACAATGAGTATTTTATGTCAATTAAAAATTTACGAAGTGAAAAAGATTCTTACTTAAAAAAAGATACTGCCTCGCCAATTAAAGATAAAGCGAATTTTGAAGGCTTAAAATATTTTGACATAAATCCTGCCTTTAAAATTACAGGTAAAATTGACCGTGTAACCTCTGGACAAACTATCAACATTTCTATGTCAGGAGGAGAGGTGGAAGAATACGAAGCCTACGGGAATGTGAAATTTGAACTTGAAGGGGTAAAATGTGTCTTGAAAATCTTCAAAACGCCCGAAGGAAACTTGTTTCTACCCTTTAAAGATTTGACTTCCAATAAAGAAACTTATGGAGCTGGTCGCTATCTTGATTTTGGTGTTGATGAGGTGAATGGCAACCAAATTTCGATTGATTTCAATAAAGCATATCATCCGTATTGTGCTTATAATCAAACGTTTACGTGTCCTGTTCCGCCTGTAGAGAATTCTTTGAATGTGGCAGTACAGGCGGGGGAAAGGTTGTAGTTTTGAATTACAATTTAGAATCTTTATTTTTACAAAAAACAACAACATTATGATAGCCATAGCAAGTCTTTCTGAAAGTATCGTTGAGCGTTTGGAAGAAGAACGAGTCATTTCTATACCCGCTTCATTAGAGGAATATTGGAACATTCTGGAGGAAATGGAAAATGAACCATACACCCTCGAATATATTAATGGAGAAATCAAAGCAAAAATGAGCCAAGCAAGCGATAACCACGAAACGATTGTAGCCAATATTTTGGCAATATTAAGAAATATTTATCTCGAAAAAGAAGAATATAAAGCCATGGGAAGTGCCAAAACAATCTATGTCCCCGATTGTGAAATGGCGTTTAATCCAGATGCTTTGGTAATGAAGGGTGAATCACTATTATTTCCAAGAAAACGTAAAGTTGCGGGTATTATCAATCCATATATTTTAGTAGAAATCCATTCTGACTCAACCGAAGAGTTTGACATGAAGAAAAAATTGCCTTGTTATAAAAAACTGGACTCTATTCATCAAA
The DNA here is from genome assembly GCA_043769985.1 of Arcicella sp. Classification (GTDB taxonomy): domain Bacteria; phylum Bacteroidota; class Bacteroidia; order Cytophagales; family Spirosomataceae; genus Arcicella. The sequence goes on along the minus strand of JAYVIV010000073.1, from coordinate 7,552 downwards.
TTATTTATATTGAGCAAAATAAACCTTACATCACTATTTACACCAAAAATCAAAGTATTCAGCATTGGTTTAACGATGATTCTGATGATATAAATGGAACAATCAAGATTGAAGGCGTGGATGTTTTAATGAAGGACATTTATCATAAAGTGATATTGATGAAATAGTAAAAAGCCCTCTAAAATTCAATTTAGAAGGCTTTTTTAGTTTGATTGATGTGTTTGTAATTCATGAAAAGCTATACTGCCAATTCATATTCTTTATTAATTGTTAAAACCTCAGTGTCCAACAATCGAGCCGCTAAACTCAATGTTTTGATTAATTCATAATGGAAAAAGAATTTCATTGTATGAATTTTTGACTCATAAAATGCCAATTCATCTCCTTCAAAACTATTCGTCACCAAAGCATTTTTAGCCACAATTCCTTGTTTCAACCATATCCAAGCCACCGTCACGATTCCGAACATATCCATATACAAGTTCGCATCCGCTAAGAATACTTCATTATCTCCTTTGGCAGCAATTCCCAAAAGGTGCATCGTTACTTTTTGCAAACGACCCAATTCCTTCTCCAATTTCTCGGCATAAGGTTTTAAATCATCGTGGGTTTTTGATTCTTCGATGGTTTTCAAAACTTCCGCAAACAAAAGCTGTGGACCTTTTCCACCATTGGCAGTAATTCCACGACCCAAAAGATTCAAAGAGTGAATACCCGTTGTACCTTCATAAATCGACATAATACGAATATCACGAGCCATTTGTTCCAATGGAAAATCTTCGGTATAACCATATCCACCAAAAACCTGCAAGCCTTCGTTCACCGATTTAATACCCATTTCAGAAGGATAAGTCTTGGCAACGGTCGTCATCATATCCAACATTAAATGATATGGTTTGGCTTCTTCCGAATCACGCCCCAACGCATTTATCATGTCTTCCCACAAATAACATTCCATCAAAAGCCCCAAAGAACCCTCCACGATGGCTTTTTGGAATAAAAGCATTCGTTTCACGTCTGGGTGATTGATGATGTAAGTTTGTCCTTCCTCTAAATTCTTATTATTCAAACGTCTTCCTTGTGGACGCTCTTTTGCGTATTCCAAAGAGGCGTAATAAGCAGCTGAAGCAATATAAGTTCCACCCATACCCACGCCCAAACGAGCTTCGTTCATCATTTGGAACATATATTTCAAGCCTTGATTTGGCTGTCCGACCAAATATCCAACCGAGTTATCTTTATCCCCAAAAGTCAAGTGCATCGCTGGCGTTGCTTTTTGACCCATTTTGTGGTAAATACCCGTTGAAATTACATCGTTATCTTCTGTATATGAACCACTTCCGTTATCTCTAAATTTAGGAACAACCAACAACGAAATTCCCTTCGTTCCAAGTGGTGCTCCATCAATACGAGCCAGAACTAAGTGAACAATATTATCCGCAATATCATGGTCTCCTGCCGATATGAACACTTTTTGACCTTTTATTTTGTACGTTCCATCCGCTTGTGGAGAAGCAGTTGTCACCACATCCGACAATGAACTTCCCGCTTGTGGTTCTGTCAAACACATCGAACCCGTCCAAGTTCCATCCACCATTTTAGTAGCGAATTTCTCTTTCAAATCCTCCGAACCAAACGATAAAATCAAGTGAGCCGAACCCGCAGTTAAGCCCGTGAACATCACAAAAGCATTATTTGCCGAACCACGAATCATCTCCGCCGCCGCCCCTACGAGTGTTGGCAATTGTTGTCCGCCGTGTTCATATTTGAACATTGAACCAATCATTCCCGCTTCTCCCATCGCTTTCACATAATCCCCCACGGCAGGATGAACTTTCACTTGTCCGTTCACTAATTCAGGCTGATTTCTATCGGCAGAAACGTAAGCTGGACGTAATATTTTTTCAGCAATTTCCTCATTGGCATCCAATACCATGTCGAACATATCGGGCGTATAGTCTTGGAAATAAGGGTATTTAGTCAATTCTCCTACATTGAGAACCTCCTTTAACATAAAGTCGAGATTGCGACGTGAATATTGTTGTGCCATTTTAATATTAATTGTTGAGGTTTGAAATTTGAGTGTTTTTTCAGTGTAATAACAAACTCAAATCAAAAATTGTTATGCTTGCATACAATTTTATGTAAAAATAGTGATAATAAAAATAGTATGCAAGCATAACAATATTATTTTTTAGGCATAAAAAAACGTTGCTCTTTTGGGGCAACGTTTTGGAAAATTAAACCATATTACTGATTAAAAAATAATAAACTAAAATATTTGAAATTTCGAAAAGGAATGAAACTGTAAAATAAATACTTTTTGTCAACTTGCTTGAGTTCAATTAACCGTAGCCCCGAAATTAATGGATGATAAATAAACGCATAAAACAGAAGTCCAAAAACAAAGAATGAAGGACTTATTAAATTCAATTTCGATAAAACTATCATAAAAGACAGCGGAACGAAAATAAGAACATAAAAATTAATTAGCTTAGATAGATTCATGATTTTTCTGTTATCTCCAATTACAATTTTTTAATCCACAATAATAAACAATGCCTGCTGCAGTTTCTGGTATGAAGGCAGTTTGAAGAAATATATATACAGAAGCCCACCCGTGTCCACTATAAGCATCTTGTACACAACTCATTACTGCGTTACCACAATCAGAAATCTTTGCATTCTTATTAGAATAAGCTGTAGTAATACTTAAAGAAACGATTTTATCAGAATTCTCCACAGAAAGTATTTGTCCTGTATTAATTAGACCATATTCAATGCTTTTACCTTGAACTGACTTTATTAACATTGGATTAATAAAATCATTATTAATATTTCTAAATACAACAAAGGAAAAATTATCTTCACTTCCTGAATTTGATTTATAATTAATAACAAATATATCTCCTTCAATCCCTTTAATTTTAGTTTTAGATATATTTTTGAAGTCAAAATTTAGATAATTCATATCTTTGATTCCAAGTGAAACTCCCATACTTTTCAATGAAACACTTGAATTAAAAAAATTCACTAGCTCATTTGACAAAGTTTGATTTTTTATTTTGAATACCGTAAGATTCTCTGTCTGATGTGAGATTACTTCTTTGTCAGAAGCAGTGATAGACGAATCATCCTCTATACTTTCTCTACATGAAATCATGAAAATTAAAATTACAAAAAAAATGTCGATTTTTTCATTATTTTACTTTGTTTTTGAAAATGCCTACTCAATCAAAGGTCTTTTCGGCTACCACCTGTCGTTGCAAAGACAATACAAAATTGCAAGATATTTCCATAAAAGTAAATACTACCAAAGTACCATCTTAGTACCAATTTTATGGTACTTTGATAGTATTTTAGCCTTTAAATTTTTTCAAAAATACAAACATGGCTTGTTTTCCTGCGATGCCCAACTTTTTCATACAGTTTTGTCGGTGACGTTTTACGGTGGTTTCCGCAATTTTGAGGTTATCAGCTATTTCTTTGTTCAGGTGTCCCTCAGAAGCTAATTTAAGGACTTTAATTTCTTGGCGAGTGAATTCTACTTCACGCCCGCCAGCGTTAGAAGGTATTGATTCCATAGATTCTTGATAATTGTTTAATAAGTTGTTTACTATTTTAATTTTGAAATAATACACAAACATAAAAACTTATTTTATTAATTCAGCCCTAATTTTTGGTGTACATAAGAATATTAAGGATTAATGGGGGGGGTAATGTTCTGATAATCAATTAGTTAAAAATAAAAGAGTCCATGAAAACTTTCATGAACTCCAATAATTTAATACTCGGTTAATAAACCGTTAATGTCTGGGTTTTGTCGTAAGTTTAGCAAAGCGTTCCTACAACCCAAAATCACACAGAGTATCTTGCAACAGCGGTTTACGCCTTTGTTGGAGTTTTCTCCAACAAGCTACCGTTCGATTCGCCAGTAAAACACCAAAAAAACTGAAGTAGAATAACCCCTACTCATCCAACATCTCCGCAATCATCTTATAACGCCCAACCCTATCCTGCAAATCCTTCATCGTCAGCGTAATTTGTTTCCCTTTCGCTTTTCCATTTTGGTAAGTAATCACCTTCAAAGTCGTAGCCGTTTTCGGTATTTCCAACAGTTTATTTTTATATTTCGGAGCATAATTATCAGGATTCGTACCATCAAAAGTGTAATAAATCTCCAAACCATTCACCTCCGTACTCAATTCAATCTTCAACTTCCCATCACTATCTTTTTCCGTCCTCACCACCGCATCATACAAAGCCAAAGCATAATTCACTTTCGCCTCATCCATTCTCGGAAAATACGTTTCTAATTTCTTCGTAAAATAATCCCAGTTTTTCTTCCCTTTCTGGCTCCACAAAACCTCCGAAAGTGCCAAAGCACGTGGATAAAGCATATATTCCAAATGGCGAGTAGTCGGCACAGATTCCGTCCAAAGATTACCCTGTCCACCCAAAATTAGTTTTTCTTCCACACCCTTGGGCGTAGGTTCAAAGGAATAAGTCTTTTTCAAACGAGCCATTCCATAAGTCGCAGGCTCAATAGTTGGGTCACCCTGATACAAATCCAAATAAACAAATTCCCACGGTGACATCACCACTTGATGATTCTGTTTCGCCGCATTAATGCCCCCTTTCATCCCTCTCCACGACATAACAGTAGCATCTGGGGCAAGTCCACCCTCCAAAATTTCATCCCAACCAATCATCCTTTTGCCCTTCGACTGCACAATTTTCTCAACCCTTTTGATAAAATAACTCTGCAATTCATCCAACGTCTTCAAACCCTCATACTTCATAAGAGCCTGACAATCAGCACTTTTCTCCCAATAACCTTTATAAGCCTCATCCCCTCCAATATGAATATATTGATTTGGAAATAACTGAGCAACTTCGCCCAAAACCTTATCCAAAAACACATAAACTTGTTCATTAGAAGGACAGAGCGTGTTTTCTACATCTTTATAAAACTTCACCCCCGCATTCACTTCAAACTTCCCACCCCCACACGAAAACTCAGGATAAGCCGCCAAAACCGCCAAAGAATGACCAGGAACGTCAATTTCAGGTAGAATAGTAATGTATCGTTCCTGAGCATATTTTACAATCTCACGAATATCATCCTGTGTATAAAAACCACCGTATGACCGTTCTTCATCATCTTTTGCAGGTTCTCTATCCCACCATTTACCCGTCCGTTGAACCCGCCAAGCACCCACCGAAGTCAATTTTGGATAAGATTTTATCTCAATCCGCCAACCTTGATCATCTGTCAAATGCCAATGAAACGTATTAAATTTCAAGCGAGCCAACTGGTCAATAAACTTTTTAATATATGCTTTCGGAAAAAAATGACGACTAACATCTAACATAATTCCCCTCCATCCATACCGTGGAGCATCAGTAATATTAACCGCAGGAATCTTCCAAATAATTTTTTGGGTTGAATTATTTTCAATCTGTTTTGGTAACAATTGCATCAAAGTCTGAACTGCATAAAACATCCCCTGCGAACTTGATGCCTTAATATCTATATGTTTAGAAGAAACTTCAAGGATATAACGGTCAGGAGCAACCAAGCCCTTTTCATCCAAAATGAAATTAATACTCTTAGAAGAATTGAATTTCATATTTTCGATAATATTCAACCGAAATCCAGTAGGCAAAGCAATACTTTCCACAAAAAACTGAGCCAAATTCCGAACCTCAGCATTTGAATTAGGAATATTAACCCTCACACCCTTCGTCAAAATAAACTCGCCAGATAAAGTCTGCAAAGAAACAGGTTCTGGAATAATGTGAATAAGATTTTGGCTAAAAGCCATATTACCAAGCAAAAGCAGAATAAGTACAATTTTTTTCATAACCTTAAAATTACTGGATAATTGTTATTTTAAAAATATCAGACGTTTCAATATCTAATTATTGATTTGCCAAAGTCATTATTATCTAATAGACACCACCAAATTATTACTAAATTTTATCATTCTTATAAGAATCTGTACTAAATCATTAGTTTTTATTGTCATCCCGACGAAGGAAGGATCTGTTATGAATTTTATAGAAGGTAGTTATTTCATTTATTCATAATTATTCTTCTTTTCTACTATATAAATAACTGATGTTACGCAGGCATCGCCTGTTGTTTAATACTTGTTAGCTCTGCATAAGCAGCTTTGAGAGCCTTAATGTAAATTTTAGCCTTCAATTCAAAGTGATTGAGTTTTGTTTTGAGTTTCAATTTTTCAAGTTTGACGTACGCCAAGATTGAATAAAATAGATGATTTGTTTGTGTAGTTACTGTTCGTGTTGGAGATTTAGCAACACCCACATTTTGTTTTAAACTTTTGTGATATTCCTCTACTGACCAATATCCATTGCGGCACCTTTTTTTGTAGATAGTAGTGAAATCCTCATCCGATAAACTAAAATCATTACTTACCAAAAATCGTACGCCCGTAGTTTTATCATTTTCGTTTTTGAAAACTTGTTTGGTTATAAGTACGGGAAAGTCCATATCTTTTAACCAAACCTTGACAGGTGTATTATCAGGTATATCTAATGATTTAATGTTTATCCATTGAGTCTTTTTATTAGGTTTTTCGGTTACAGAATCGGCTAATATTGATAGTCGATTATCTTGCAAGTCGAAGATAAAAAACTTTTTCTTTAATTGTATAAAGTGCATGTTATCCGTTGAAGCAAACCAAGAGTCAGCGAGTATATATTTGAATATCAGTTGATTATGAATGCATTGCTGAATCATTGTCTGCATCAATTCATTCTTAGTAACAGGACTTTTACGAGTTTCTCTTTTAGTTTTGACAATGCAATAGAGAATCGTTTTTAGTATTAATTCAAACATGATGGGTAACCGCAGTGACTCAGTTTGTCCATCTTTTTGAGTAACATAGAAAGCACTTAGTAGGTTGATTCCTTTGGTGCTACGCCCTTTTGCATGATCCCAATGCCAACAGATAAGCGAGTTTTCGTCTGTGTATTGTTTCTCAATGATACAGTCGTCAAAAACTAAACACGCATTATGGTTCTCATGCTCTCGGACTAAGGGTTTTACAGAAGTCCAAAGGGATTTACTATCAAAATGATTGTTGCTTAAAAAGCGAGTAATACTATCATGGCTGATAGTATTATCCAAAAGTCTTGATAAACCCGTAGCACTGGTTTGTGAGGTGCTACTAATCAAATAGTCTGTGTAAAAATCCAACAGTTTTTCCATAGACAAAGATAATCAGTATCAAATAACTACGTCAGGATAATCTTGCGTAACATCAGTTAATAATTTTGTCCATTATAAGTTGCATTATTTTGTGATTAAATTGTTCAGTTTTATTTTATGGTATTTTCATTTATGGTTTTCAGGTTTTGTTTATTTTTTTTGGTATTGTAAGTATGGTGTAATTGAGGGTGTTACGAGGATTTTGAAAAAAGATTTCATTTTTTTTTCATTATGGTTTGGTGGATTGGGAAATAAGTTGCAATTTTGCACTCCCAAACAACGAAAGAGGGTTATGGGGAAAGGAAAGAAAGT
>JAYVIV010000072.1:0-3366 GCA_043769985.1 Arcicella sp. | reverse complement strand
TATTTGTTACAGAATCATTGATTTGGAAGATGCCCACCGCCTCAGAATTTTGACGGTTCAACAAGTATTGGACTTACTTTTACCCTTCTGGGAAAATGATGAAACGACTTATAAATACCTAACAGAAAGCAAGTTACCCCGCATTGAAGACAATAACGAAAAATTGGCTTTCCTACGAGCAATGCTCATTAACCTCCTCTCGCAACAATGTACGGAGGCATTTATGAAGCATGAAAAAGAGATTTTATTAGGTCAATTAAACAAGTCTTTGATTGATATGTTGGACGTTCATACGCAGGCGTGTCTGCAAAAAGTGGATGATATTTCAGTAAAAGAAATCTATAATCACAAGTCCGTTATTGAAATTGAGATAGCAGGATATAACGTGATTGGAGCATTATTAGACGAATTCGTAATGGCAGTTTTGCATCCATCTCGCTCAAAATCAGGAAAATTATTACAACTTATCCCAAAGCAATTTACCATCAATCAAGAAAGTTTATACGCTGATATTCAATCAGTTGTGGACTTCGTGGCGGGTATGTCAGATTTGTATGCAGTGGATTTGTTTAGAAGAATTACGGGGATAACGATTCATTGAGTTGATGATAGCACGTAAATTACGCAGATGCTTCACAAGCAAAACATCGACCCGCACAAATGTTGTAGGCTTATAACACACTATCAGAGTTTCTGTAGAATTGTTGTATTCCCTCATGTTTCACGTAAAGCTATTCAAATCTAAGTCCATTGGGATTTTTAAAATTGAGCAATTTACACTCAACAAAAATTATTACATTTTCCTAAAATTCCCACAAAATGAACCGAATCGACCGTCTCTCCGCAATCCTTATTCAACTCCAATCCAAGCGAGTTGTTAAAGCCCAAGAAATTGCTGAACGTTTTGAGATTTCTCTCCGCACCGTCTATCGTGATGTGCGGTCTTTGGAGGAGGCGGGTGTGCCTGTGGTGGGTGAGGCTGGTTTGGGTTATTGGCTCATGGAAGGCTACCGTCTCCCGCCTGTGATGTTCACGAAGGAGGAGGCTACGGCATTTTTGATGGCGGAGAAATTAATCACAAAACTGACCGACAACACCACCGACCAACATTTCAAATCGGCGATGTATAAAGTAAAAGCTGTCCTGAAAACCACTGAGAAGGATTTTTTAGAAGATATTGAGGAACGAATTGAAATAATTGGGCATCCCAGTAATGTGGAAACGAAACCCAACAATGATATTTTACAAGTGATTTTGAAGAGTATTGTGGAGAAAAGAATTCTTAATCTCCAATACTTTTCTCGCAACGAAGAACAGCAAACCGAACGCCATATCGAACCTATCGGCATTTGCTACATCAATACGCATTGGCATTTAATCGCTTTTTGCCAACTCCGCAACGATTACCGTGACTTTCGGATTGACAGAATTATTGAATTATTACCAACTTCTAAGCTATTTCAAGGAAATGCTCACCCTTCGCTACAAAAATATTTAACGGAAATAGAAACGCACCAAAATATGATTTCGATAAAGATTTTGGTGCATAAATCAATGCTCAAACATATTCAAGAACAGAAATATTATTATGGCTTTGTGAATCAGGAAGAGGTTGAAAATGAGCGTTTTGCGATGTATTTCTTAGTGCCTTCCATCGAATCGTTCGTCCGTTGGATGCTGATGTTTAGCGATTATGTGGAAGTTATCACGCCCCAAGAACTTACCAAAAGTTTGAAGAATCTGATTGAGGGTTTACACGCTAAGTACGTTAAATGATTAGACCACGGATTTTAGGGATTAAACAGATTTACACAGATTTTTTAAAATTTTACCTGTGTAAATCCGTATCATACTGTAAAATCTGTGGTCTAATTATTTCAAACCCTACTGACATACTGTTGTCAATTCATGGTATTATATTTACTGAAAAAACAACTAAATCAATGTCAAATCATTCAGAATCAGCTTTTAAAGTCATCGGAATCAGTGTCAGAACCAGCAACAAAGTTGAGGGAAAAGACATTGGAAATCTTTGGGCAAAATTTATGGACGAAGATATTTTCGAGAAAATTCCTAACAAGACTTCTTATGATGTTTACGGAATTTATACCGACTATGAATCTGACCACACGGGCAATTATACCGCAATTGTGGGCTGTCATGTGAGTTCGTTGGAAGAAATCCCAGAGGAAATGGTCGGCTTAACGATTCCTGGCAGCAATTACGAAATCTTTACCGCCAAAGGAAATATGCCTGAATGTGTGTATGGAAAATGGACAGAAATTTGGCAAAATAAGGAATTAGAACGCACCTATTCGACTGATTTTGAGGTATATGGCACAAAATCTCAAAACCCGAAGGGGGCAGAAGTAGAAATCTTTATCTCCGTTAAATAATCTTTAAGGCACACGGATTGAACGGATTAGACACGGATTTGACTATATTTTCTTCTAAATTTTTAATAAAAATCCGTGTCTAATCCGTAAAATCTGTGTGCTACTTTTTAACCACCTTCCGCACGATTTCTTTTTTATCTCCTTTAAGTTTTAGGAAGTATATTCCTTCTGATTTATTGCTCAAATCAAGTTCAATACTTTTTTGACCTTTTACATTTTTCTCAATAAAAATTCTACCCATTGCATCAGTCATTTCGTAGCCATAAGACGACCATCATTTTAGGTAGGATTTTCATAATATTTTCGTTGGACAGCATTTTAATTTTATGGGAATAAAGATACCTAAAATTTTAAAATATTTTATCTTGATTTCAGAAAAGGCTAATCTGATAATTCCCCAAAACCTTAGCCTCATGCTCTAAAAGCCATTTTTTACGCCATAAATCTCCGCCGTAGCCCACCAAAGTTCCGTTTGAACCAATCACTCTATGGCAAGGTACAATGATGTTGAATTTATTATTGCCATTGGTTGTTCCCACTGCCCTGATGGCTTTTTCGTTGCCAATTTTTCGAGATAATTCTAAGTAGGAAATTGTTTTGCCAAAAGGAATCGTTTCTAAGTTTTTCCAAACCAATTTCTGAAAATCTGTGCCAATGTGTTGAATTTTAAGGTCAAAATCTTGGCGAGTACCTTCAAAATATTCGGTTATCTGTTGAATGTATTGGCTGATAACTTCAGGAATAAAATCCGTTTCAATTTTACGTGGACTCGGTTTTTTCTCAGCCTCCATGAACAGAACGGAAGTTAAATATTCTTCCGTTGCGGAAATTTCTAACGCCCCTAAAGGCGAATTTATGTATTTCGTGTAAGTTTATGGTGTACCCCAAAAGTTGGACATTATAGTTAGTAATCTTATATAAACTATGTTTTAGTTATAATTGTACTATTTTTAGATATAGGTAATCGCTC
>JAYVIV010000071.1:0-12864 GCA_043769985.1 Arcicella sp. | reverse complement strand
GGAAATGCCAAAGAGGCAGTTGAATATTTGAATCAAGCCATTGATAAAGATGCTGAAAATGCAAGGGCATTCAATATGCGTGGAGCAGCAAATTTTGAGTTGAAAGATTATGCAAACGCTTTATTGGATTATGAAAAAGCCATCACACTTGACCCCAAGAACTATAAACCCTATTTCAATCGTGCGTCGGTTAAAATGGAGAAATCTGATTGGGAAGGTGCTTTGGCTGACTGCATGAAAGCATCTGAAATTCAACCAGATACGGCTGAAATTTATGTGAAAAGTGGAATAATTCAAGCAGCATTATTAAAAATTCCAGAGGCGATAAATGATTTTGATAAAGCCCTGAAATTGAACCCAAAAGAAACAAATGCCTTGTATAATCGTGGAAATATTTATTACCAAACGAAAGACTATGAAAATGCTGAGAAAGATTTTTTAGCAGCCGTGAACGTTGATTCACGATTTGCAAAGGCATTTTATGGATTGAGCGTGGTTCAACAAAAAATGAACAAAAATGATGAGGCTTGTATGAATATGAAGAAGGCAAATCGTTTGGGTTATGCCGATGCAAAAATAGCCTTGGATAGTTTTTGTAAGTGATTTTGTTATATTCACGAAAAAATTAAACAAATTATGAAATACATAGCCCTAATCTTCACGATAATTTTTCTTCTCTTTGCAGGTTTGCAATACAACGACCCCGACCCAATGCTTTGGATTCCCCTTTATTTGGTTGCTGTTTATGTAAATTTCAGAACTTTTCAAGGGAAAGCAAATGCTGAAATGCTGTTAGTTTTAATTGTTTTGTCATTTGCAGGAGGCATGAATTCATGGAATTCCATGACGGTCTGGGAAGGTTTTTTTACCGAAGGTGCAGGAATATCAATGAAATCAAATAATCAAGAACTTGCCCGTGAAGCCTGTGGTCTCTGGATTTGCACAGTTTCGTTCATGATTTGTTGGGAAATTAATAGATATTCAAAAAGATTCAGTCGCTATTAGTAAATCTTTATCTATTACGTCTTATTACATAAATAAAACTATTCAAACCCAATACAATGAAAAATTTACTATCAAAAAAATTATTACTATTGCTTGCCCTTACTATATTTTCAAGTAGTGTTTATGCACAACAATTTAAGGTTTTATTATTTACGAAAACCGACGGATTTCATCATGAATCTATTAACGAAGGCGTTACGGCAATCAAACAATTGGCAACCCGCAATACTTTTAGTGTAGATTGGCAAGAAAGTGCCTCCGTATTTTCAGATAAAGGTTTAGAAAAATATCAGGCTGTAATTTTCTTAAATACAACTGGAAATATTCTTAATGAAGAACAACAAGCCGCTTTTGAGAAATTTATTAAAGCAGGTAAAGGTTTCGTCGGAATTCACTCTGCTTCGGATACGGAATATGACTGGGCGTGGTATGGGAAATTGGTTGGAATGTATTTCAAGATTCATCCTCAACAACAAACAGCATATCTAAAAGTTGAAGACAGTGACTTTCCAGGGATGGAACGTTTCCCAAAGAAATTACTTTGGACAGATGAATGGTATGAATTTAAGACCCCTGCTAATGCAAGTGATTTGAAAGTATTAATTACAATAGATGAGAAGACCTATAATCCTGCTGCAAAATGGGGCGATAATGAGGGTAAAGGAATGGGCGTACATCCAATTGCGTGGTATCATAACTATGATGGAGGGCGTGCATTTTACACAGGATTAGGTCATATTCCAGCAATTTATTCTGACCAAACTTTCTTGGATCATGTGTATGGTGGAATCTATTGGGCGGCAACTGGAAAGGGGTTATAAGAGTTTTAGCGTTTATAAGCCCCTGTAAGTCAATGATTTATAGGGGTTTTTTATTACATTTACAACAAAGTAATTTATCAATAATCATCAACAAACTAAACATAAAAATCATGAAACAAGAAATTATAAATCTGTATGATGAATACACGCACAAACCACTTTCAAGGGGTGACTTTTTGAAAAAATTGAGTTTGCTAACGGGTGGAATGACCGCAGCATTAACGATTTTACCATCACTCGAAAGCAATTATGCCATTGCTCAAGTATCTGATAATGAATTGTTTACCGAAACAATTTCTTATGCAGGAATTAACGGAGAAATGAAGGCTTACGTTGCTCGCCTGAAGGAAATGAAAGCATATCCAACGGTGATTATCATTCACGAAAACCGAGGTTTGACTCCCCATATTGAAGATGTTGCCCGTCGTGCAGCACAGGCTGGATTTTTAGCAATTGCCCCAAATGCTTTGTCGGTGATGAGTCCCGTACCTGCCAATGAAGACGAAGCCAGAACCGCATTTTCTAAGTTGAAAGCGGAGGATAATTTAGCGAACTTTATGAAGGTTTTTGACTATATACCAACTCGTAAAGATTCAAACGGTAAAATTGGATGCGTTGGTTTTTGTTGGGGTGGAGCTATGGCAAATAGTTTGGCGGTTGAAGTCCCAAGCCTTAAAGCGGCAGTGGCATTTTATGGTCGCCAACCTGCAGTTGCTGATGTACCAAAAATAAAATCAGCGGTACAATTGCACTACGCAAGTCTTGATGAAAGAGTTAATGCAGGAGCAAAGGATTACGAAGATGCGTTAAAATCTAATAGTAAAAATTATGAATTATATATGTATGAAGGCGTTAATCATGCTTTCCATAATGATACTTCAGCGGCTCGTTATAATGAAGTTGCGGCGAAATTAGCTTGGCAACGAACACTTGATTTCTTTAAAAAATATTTGGTGTAGTTATGCTTAGAATTTTCATTAAAAAGCCCTCCAAGTGTTTAGAACGTTTGGAGGGCTTTGCATTTGGATAATCCTGATTAGTAACTTGTCATCTAAATGGCTACTCCTCTAAAAAATCCAAATCCTTCCCATGTGTTTCGGGTATGGTAAAAATTGAATAGAATGCGAATATGAAGGCAATTGTTCCCACTACTGCTGCCGCATTGAAAATACTCATGGAGGGTTTTAAGTAGGCAAAAAAAGAAGTCATTAAAATCACCGTTCCACGAACCATATTTGGGATAGTGGTGGCGGCGGTGTTTCTTAAATTCGTGCCAAATTGCTCTGCTCCGATGGTGACAAACATTGCCCAATATCCAACTGAAAACCCTGCAAATGCACAAATTGTATATAAACCGTTGGCTGTTTTAATGCCCGAATATAAATAAATGACACTACAAATCAAGGACATAAATAACAAAATGGCAACCGCTTTTTTGCGTGATTTCAGAGCATTACTTATCACGCCACTCAACAAGTCACCGAGAGCTAAACCAACGTAACAAAACATAATGGCTTTGCCAGGTTCAATTGCTTCAGGGATGCCCATTGCTGAACCGAATTCGTTGGCAAAAGTCGCTAAAATTCCGATAACAAACCACGTAGGAATTCCTATGGCGATACATTTTAAATATTTAATTAAACGGTCTTTTTTCGTAAAAAGTGAAAAGAAATCTCCTTTTTTAATGTGGGCTTTATGCTTTAAATTTTCAAACATTCCAGATTCAAAAACGCTTACACGCATCAATAAAAGCACAATTCCAAGTCCTCCACCCACAAAATAGGCATTTCTCCAACCTCCTAATTCTTTTACGGTGAAGTAGGCAAAGACGGCTCCGAATAAACCAATACCCGCCACCAAAGATGAGCCTAAGGCTCTGATTTCTTTTGGTAGAATCTCTGATACTAAGGTGATTCCTGCACCCAGTTCTCCTGCTAATCCAACACCTGCTACGAAACGAAGTAATGCATAAGTAGTGGGGTCTTTCACAAATCCACAGGCAATATTTGCGATAGAATACGTGATGATTGAACCGAATAAAACCGATAAACGTCCTTTTTTATCTCCTAAAATTCCCCATAAAATTCCGCCAATTAACAATCCTCCCATTTGCCAGTTAAGTATATTCTTACCGACTGATGAAACCTCTTCGGGCGATAGACCTAAGTCCTTCAAACTTGGTACTCGCACAATTCCGAAGAGGAGTAAATCATAAATATCCACAAAATAGCCTAAGGCTGCAACGATGACTGGAATACTAAAAAGATGTTGGATGGTGGTTTTGGTTTGCATTTATTTGGATAAAGTATTAAATGATTTGACTAAAAAAGTACAATATATAATTTATAAATTGCTAAAACTAATTTTGTTAAAGTTTAAAATTATCATTGTTTGCCGAAATTTTTGCCCAGAATTACCCTAAGTTTTTTATTAATTAATGAGAAAAAAATATGAACTTAGGGGTTTAGAGAATTAAAAAAAATATGAATTGTTCTTTTCAAGTCTTTGAACTTCTTAATCAATTACTAACAACCAAAATTTACCGATGAAGAATCCCAAATCTCCCATTATTAAACTAATCAAAAGAGCATTTATTCAAGCTCAAAATCCAACATTTGAATATGATGATTCACGCAGGAATTTTATCAAAACTGCTTCTGTTGCATCATTGGCGGCTTTCACAACAACTAATTTTGCAAGTTGTATTACGAAGAAAGATATAAAAATTGCCATTATTGGAGGAGGAATTGCAGGATTAAACGCAGCACATTATCTCAACAAAGCAGGTTTTAAACCTACGATTTATGAAGCTGCCAAACGTATAGGAGGACGAATGATGAGTACCACAGGTTTATTGGCTGAGGGAATAACAACCGAATTAGGAGGAGAATTCATCGATTCATCACACAAGGATATGTTGGATTTGTGTAAGGAATTTGACTTGAAATTATTGGATATGCAAGCACCAGAGGAGATGAAAATGAATTTGGTAAAGCATAATTTTTATTTTGACAATCGCAGAATTACGGAAAAATCTTTGATTGAAGCCATAAAATCCTATTTACCAGTCATTAAAAAGGATGCTGATTTGGTGGCGACTGGCAATTATAAAAATCCTGCTTTGATTGCCTTGGATAAATTATCGTTGGATGAATATCTTCAAAAAATAGGCATTTCGGGCTGGTTATATGAGTTGATAAGAATCTCTTTTACTGCCGAAATGGGTTTGGAGTCCGACGTTCAAAATTGTCTTGCATTTATTTCATTATTGGATAGCAATTATGAAAACGGTTTTGATATTTATGGTGAAAGTGATGAGCGTTATAAAGTTATCGGTGGGAATCAGAAAGTGGTGGATGCTTTAGCGAAGACTTTGGAAGGACAAATTGAGCGTGAATATCAATTGGAAGCACTCACTGAGAAAGGGATGGAGTATAAATTAAACTTCCAAAATGGTAAAGAAATTTATGCTGATTTTGTTATCATGACCATCCCATTTTCGGTTTTGCGAGACGTGAAAATGAACGTAGATATGTCGCCAAAGAAGGCAAAATGTATCAAGGAATTATCCTACGGAACGAACTCCAAAATGTTCTTGGGTATGAATAAGAGAATTTGGCGAGAACAAGGTTTCTCGGGTTATGTTATCAGTAATTTAGTGCATAACGGTTGGGACAGTTCACAGATGCAAACCAATAATGAAGGGGCAGGAGGATATTCGGTTTTCTTTGGGGGAAAAATGGGTAAAGAGCTGAACGACAGTCAAATAACTGATTATTTAAGTAAACTGAATTTAATTTATCCTACCATAAAAGACCAATTTAACGGCAAAAAAGGCATCTTCAATTGGGGGAATTCTCCTCTTGCAAAAGGGAGTTATGCTTGTATGACGGTCGGTCAGCAAACGGCTTTTGGAGGTGTTGAAGGGGAACCCATTAACAGTATTTTATTTGCAGGAGAACATTGTTCAAAAGAATCTCAGGGATATATGAATGGTGGTGCGGAAACCGGGCGGAAGGCTGCGGAGGAGTTGATTCGGCGGGTTAGGGGGTAAAATCACTACTTTTACAAAATCAAAATGGTCTGTAAATTATTACTTTTCAGACCATTTTGATGAAATATTAATGAAAGGTAAAGGTTTTTAAAATCAGATTTCTATACTATGCAATTTTTCAACCCTTTAAGATACATGGATGAAAATTGTTTTTTAGGAACTTCTTTATTCCAAGGCATAAATCTATTTTGTGGATAGGTTACATATAAAACCCTCTCTGCTCGTGTAACTGCAACATAAAATATATTTTTCTCTTCGTCTAACGTCCTTCCACGTGTCTGCAAGGCTTTATAGTATGGTAATGAACCCTGATTAACTCCAATTATAAAAACTGAATCAAATTCTAATCCCTTTGATAAATGTATTGTACTCAATGTAATACCTGTTTCGTCGTGCGAGTGAGCTATAATGCCTAATGCTATTTGAGTTTTAAAATGTTGTAATGATTTCAACTCAGAACTTGTCCTTTTTGCATAAACACTCCATAATTCTTCATAAAGTTTTATATCACTTAAAATCTCCTGCCTTTCTTCATCTTCACAACTATTTGCATGGATTTCTACAATTTTCAACGCTTCTCTAAATTGCAATCTATTGTTATCGTTTAGGATTTCCCAACTTGAAAGTAGAATAGTAAAACTGATTCTAAAGTCATCTGGGATGTGTTTTTGAAGATTCTTTAACTTTTCTAATCCATCTTTAAACTGCTTAAATTCTATATCAAAATCAATTTTTATCGTTCTTGTTATCTCAATGAAGTGTAATTGATCAAATGGATTAGATAATATTCGTAAGCCTAAATCAAAAACTTTCATTAAAGTGCTATCAAGATTTAAACTTTCTCCGTTTTTCTTGAAATAAAACTTAATATGTCTTTTTTGCAGTTCAATTTCAATATTTTTAAATAAATATCTATTTCTTGCTAAAATTGCTATTTCGGATTCTCGAATTCCCTGTTTAAGTAACTCTTGTATTTTATCAGCTATCCAAATAGCTTCCTCCTCTTCATTCAAACAAGTTTGGATCTGAAAATCCCCTATAATATCTGTTTTAAAACCCTGCATTGAACCTGGGTTTATTTTGTTTGCAACATCTATTACAGCTTTTGAAGAACGATAATTCAAATCAAGACTTTTGGTTTGAGCATTAAAATCAACAATAAAATGAGTTTCCATGAATTTTTTATCCGAACCATTAAAATGATAGAGGGATTGTTTTGAATCTCCCACCATCAGTATATTTTTG
This sequence comes from Arcicella sp., assembly GCA_043769985.1. Taxonomy (GTDB): domain Bacteria; phylum Bacteroidota; class Bacteroidia; order Cytophagales; family Spirosomataceae; genus Arcicella. The sequence continues at coordinate 5,739 of JAYVIV010000071.1, read as the reverse complement.
TGTTCTCCATTACACAAAATTTTAAGAAATTCATATTGAGCAAAATTCAAATCCTGAGCTTCATCAATTGAGATATATTGATATTGCTTCCTGTAAATTTTAGCAATAGAAGGTCTTTCAGCGAATATTCTATAAGCACTAATTATAACTTCGTCAAAATCCATTGCATTCTGATCCCTAAGCAAGTTATTATACTCATCATACATTTTTTGAATATTTCTATTATCAATATCTTTGTCTAATTCATTAAATCTCGTTATTCCTTTTAAATTTTTCTTTTGCGAACTTATATAACTCAGTGCATTGTATATAAATTTTTCTTGTTCTTGAGGAGTTTTATTAATGTAATATTTTTGTAAATCTTCATTCCCTTTTTTCTCAAATACTTGGATAAGTATAGAAATTTTATCCTCATTTTTCTCAAAAATCTGGGGTACTTCATTCAGTCCAATTGCATATCCATGTTTTTCAATAACTTCATGGCAAAAACCATGTATTGTTCCTATAAACGCTCTTCTATCAATATCTTTCACGCCATCAAGACGGTCTTTCATCTCCTTAGCAGTTTTGTTCGTAAATGTTAATGCCAAAACATGAAAATTCCCTTCCTCTTCTTCGAGTAACCTTTTTATCCTTTCGGTCAAGACTCTTGTTTTACCACTACCTGCACTTGCAGTAACTAACAAAGCTCCGTCTTTATGATTAATGATTTCTATTTGCTTCTCAGATAGGTTCATTTTATTTTAATGTTTAAATCGTTGGCAATTTGTATAAACAATTCATCAATTTTGGAGGGAATAATACATTTTGCAGTTATTGGATCTTTTTTAAGCGTAATTTGTTCTGCAATAACAGGAGCAAATTTGGTTTTATTACCTCTTAAACAATCAACTAATGCTCGTTTTTCTCCACCTTCACTTTTATAATCTCTTGTATTATTTTTATCAAGTGGAGTTCCTTCGAGTTTTTCTATATAATCGTTTATGAGATAATCACTCCCTTCTACCTTATCAAGAGCCATTCTTAATTCTATTTCAAAGCCACATTCAGCTAAATATCCTTCAAAATCGGTCTTATTCAGCACAAATAATTTAGTTGACTTATGAACTTCAAAGACTTCTTTTATTTGCTTTTTAACGTCATTCTCAGTAGTTCCATCGCCATCGCTCAAAATATACCAAGGAGTATTCATAAACTTTGCTATAGACAAAAAAGGAGTATAGTTATTTTTTCCTCCAACACCAATAAAATTCAATCCCATTTCAAATGGGTAACATCCAAATTTTTCTTTTGCTAAGATTGGTAATGCTTGTTCTTCTGTTTCTCCTTCAAAAAGTATAATGGCTTTTGCGAAAAGTAGCTCCCCACGAGTATTCATTACTTCTCTTCTAATTTTTCTTGCTTCTTCACTATTAAGTTTTCCTCTTTTATCCTTCTTGATTTGTTCAATAATTGGTCTATTCTGTTTATTAATCTCCGTTGAACTACCATTTGATTCTATTTCTTCCAATAATTCTTTTATCCTTTGTTCATCTTCATCACTTAATAAAATCTGACCCACTTTTAAATCATTCCCTTCCTTATAAAAATGCCGTAAATCTGTCAAATCACATTGTGCTGCAACAAAAGGTGAGTGTGTACTAATTATTTTTTGTCCACTGGTTGTATTCAGTTGATGAAATAACTGTCTTTGAGCATTTGGATGTAAATGTGCTTCGGGTTCTTCTAAGGCTAAAACAGGAAAGTACGGACTGATAGTTTCTTCCATCCAAGAAATATATGCTTTCAAAGTAAGTAAAGAAGCCCAACTTCTTGTACCCATACCATGATTTTCAAGGGGAAAACTCTGAGCATTTGTATCTTGAAAATTAATATTTAGATTCCTTCCAACATCTCTAATTTTTTTATTAATTGGAGATATTTCTACCCCAGTTCCTTGGGTATTTACTGTTTTATTTAACTCTAATAGCTTCTCATGTAGGTGGGTCAATGTTTTACTCTTTTTTACAATCTTTTCATTTAAACTGTTCAGTTCAGTCTCAATTGCCTTTATTTCCTTATCATCAATGTTCGGTTTATTAGTCAATCTCCCTAAATAAGAAAATCTGTCTTTTAAATCTGATTGAATATCCCTTTGTGCATCTATGAAAATTAATGGAATAGATGTAGGTTTTGAAAACTGCTTATCTTCATTTTTAACGTCTGTCCAATTACTAAAAGTAAGCCATTGCTTCAACTCTTTGGTTTCAATAGTATATGATTGATTAACAACATCAAATTTACATTTTGTTCTAAAAGAATAATATTGATAGTCATTACCATCAGATTTTATGCGACCTGCAAAATCTTCTTCTGACCAAATTGGATCAAATTCGAGAATTCTTTTCCCTTTTTCATCCACAGCAACTATTCTAAGGTCAACAAGAATTTCTAAGTCATCAGGATTTATCTGACCATCATCATGAAAATCATCTTTTGTAATGAAACGTCTATCTAACCCCAAGGCTAACTGTAAAGCCTTTAAAAAAGTAGTTTTACCAGCATTATTTGCTCCAACTAATAATGTTAAAGCTGAAAGATTTACTTCTAAATTCTTGATTGACCTAAAATTAGCAATCCTCACTGTATCAATTAAAATTCCCATTCCTTCTTTTATTATATTGTGGTTTTAATACTCATTAATGTAGCAATCAAAAATACGCTAAAATTCTATAAACGACAAAAGGCGTTCAAAATAGAGTGCCATTTATTGTTTACTGATTTGAATAATAAAATAACACCAAAAATACCTATCTTTAATTTCAAACAAATCCCATTCAAAAACATGAAACAAAAATTAACCTTCATCATCCTTTTACTCATCCTTAATTTCCACTTAACTGCCCAAAAAACTAGAACAGATTTGACAATAGGCAGCCCCGAAAGCGTTGGTATTTCAACTGATTTACTCAAACGTATTGATGTTCATTTAAAAGACCATTTGGATAAAAAGTGGATTCCTGGGGCGGTGGCAATGGTGGCTCGCAAAGGAAAAATTGTTTATTCTACCAATATGGGTACGAGTGGCATCAATAAACAAGACATGAAGGTGGATGACATTTTCAGATTGGCATCCATGACAAAACCCATTGTGACAACTGCTGTCATGATGCTGGTGGAGGATGGTAAATGTTTATTGGAAGACCCAATTTCTAAATACATTCCAGAGTTTAAAAGTCCTGTGGTTTTGAAGGAAGTGAACGCCAAAGACTCCACTTATACCGCTGAACCTTCACCTTCTGAAATCACTATTCGTCAGTTGTTGTCCCACACTTCGGGTATTGGTTATGGGTTTACAAATACCAAGGTTTCGGGTATAATTTATGGCAAAGCAAAAATTCCTGATGGGGCAAATATTGAAAATTCCACGATTGGCGAAAAAATGAAAATCTTAGCAAAACAGCCTTTACTCCACGCTCCTGGCACAAAATGGACGTATGGTTTAGGTATTGATGTAGCTGGATATTTAGTTGAAATTCTATCGGGGAAAACCCTTTCGGAGTTTTGTGAGGAACGAATTTTGAAGCCTTTGGACATGAAAGATACCCATTTTTTCAGACCCGAAAGCGAAGAAAATCGTGTGGTGAGTGTTTATACAGAACTCAACGGAAATTTATTGAATGCCATGGCTTTTCCGCAAGCTAAAAATTTATACTTTCCAACTCGTGGAGCAAAATCGTACTTTTCGGGTGGGAGTGGAATGTCGGGAACTGCGGCAGATTATATGAAATTTATGCAGATGATTTTGAACAATGGAACGCTCAATGGCACTCGAATTTTGGGTAGAAAGAGTATTGAAGCCATGAGTAATAATCAAATTGGTGACCTCAGTATCAATGCCAATGGAACAAAGTTTGGTCTGGGATTTTCAGTAGAAGTACCTCAAAGTTCATATCGTAAATTAGGTTCAGTGGGGCGTTTGGGATGGGGCGGACTGTATAATACCCTCTTCTGGATTGACCCAAAAGAACAAGTTGTGGCAGTTTTAATGACTCAAATTTATCCAAGTACGCACCAAAAAGAATTGTATGATAAATTTGAGAATTTGGTTTATCAAGCGATTGTTGATTGAGGTCAGTTGATAATTAATAAGGAATAATTAATAGTTAAAAAAGCGGATTGGAAAATGTTTTCCAATCCGCTTTTTGGGTAGCCATATTTCAACTATTAATTTTTAATTATTAACTTTTAACTAAACTAAATATTCCACCAATAATTCCATTTTAAGACAATTGAGCGGTTTTTTATGCCTAAATCTGCGGGTAAATAATTGTCTGAATACACCAAGAAAACATCCGATGCGGGTTTGTATCTCCACTGAATTCGGCTGTTCAAATTGACATTTTTCACTTGCTCGTTATACTGAATGTATGTCGTCCAAAAAATCTTATTGGTAAAAGTAATATCAAATTTTGATTGAATTAACCAAAAATCTGTTCCTCCCAAAGTAGGTTTGTTGTCTGCTGTTCTGAATAAATTTACGTCTTTGATTTTATTGTACTCTGCTGATAGTGATAGACTTACGAAAGGTTGGAAGCGATAGCCAATTTGCGTATTCAATCGTAAACGGGTGCCTTCCCCAAAATAAGTTCCGTACCGAGAATTGAATCCGTAGGTGAATAAACTGCGGGGCGTTGACGCAAAGCTCGTACTCCAAGAAGTCCATGAATGTTCACTTCTATTTTTTACATAAACATCTTTCAAGAATGGATTTATTGGATTAAATGACGAGTACAAAACGATGTTGTCGTAAGCCGTGAAAACATCAAAAGTTGATCGATCTCGAAACACTAATCCGTAACCTAAAACGTGAGTAGTTGAGTTATCGGATGATAACGAAACATTTTCTGGAACATCCATTCGATTGTTTCGATACAAAAAACTAAACCATTTTGGACCGTGCGAAATCAGACGACTTTGAGCATCCTTTAAGTAGTAAGTATAACCAATATTCGGATTTAGATAGGAGTATCCCTTTCGAGGAACAAACCCCGTTTCTGCCTTGAAATTTTCACCTACTCTGCTATACGTCAAGCCAATATCCCAAACTTGAGTCGCATAAGAAATATCGTAGAATTGAGTATAATCATCCGTTGTTGTCTCGGGCGTAATGGATTTCATAACGGCGGCTTTTCCCGTCCATTTATTTGACTTTGAAGCTAAATTATACTGCAAAACAATATTTCTGTTATACTGACTGAAGCCTTTTTTTGTGTTTTCCTGTCCAAAACCAATGCCTTCTTTGTTGACAACCATCATGCTGATATTGGAGCGTGAGAACAATTTTCTTTGCAACGCAAAAACCGAATAATTGTAGGTTGGAAGCCCAACAGACGTATCTCTATTGGCACTTGTTTGGATATTCAACACGCCAATTCGCCAATCGTTTCCCAACTTTCCGCTCAACCTTGCTCCGTATTGAATAGGAGTTCCCAAGCCAATTCTACGAGAGAAAAACGGGCGGGTTTCATCACCGCCAAAACTGTTAAAAATATCTGAATTTTCTAAGAAAAACTGACGACGTTCTGGAAAAAATAATTCAAAACGATTAAGGTTAGTAACTTGCTGATCCACATCCACTTGTGAGAAATCTGGATTGAGGGTTAAGTCAAGATTTAAGGACGGAGAAACCGCAATTTTAGCATCCCCTCCAATATCTTTTCGGAAAACTACATCCTCACCTTTTTCAAAATTCTTACT
>JAYVIV010000070.1:0-14409 GCA_043769985.1 Arcicella sp. | reverse complement strand
TGGGAGATAAGGTTGCTATTTATCAAATCGCCATGTTTACTTCTGTGGCTTGGGGATTGTTTTCTTTTACTTTGCCCGATACACCTCCAAAAGCAACGGGTCCAGCAACGGCCTCTCAAATTTTAGGGACAGATGCTTTTGTGCTTTTTAAAGATCGTTTTTTCAGTATTTTCTTTATCTCATCGGTGTTGGTTTGCATTCCTTTGGCGTTTTACTATGCACACGCAAATTTGTCACTTACAGAATCAAACATGACAAATGTTGAGAATAAAATGTCGCTTGGACAGGCTTCTGAGGTACTTTTTATGCTTTTAATTCCTTTTGCTTTACAAAAATTTGGCATTAAAAAAATGCTTATTGTCGGGTTGATTGCTTGGATTGTAAGGTTTATTTGTTTTGGAAATGGCGATGGAATTTCCTCAGAATGGATTTTGTATTTGGCCATTATTCTGCACGGTGTTTGTTATGATTTTTTCTTTGTTACAGGGCAAATTTATACAGACAATAAAGCTGGTGATAAAATTAAAAGTTCAGCACAGGGACTTATTACACTTGCCACCTATGGAATTGGAATGGGAATTGGCTCAAAATTATCTGGAATCGTGTTGGATAAATATACATTGACGAATGCGGCAGGTGTAGTTACGCATAACTGGAATGGCGTATGGATGATTCCTGCGGGTATTGCAGCGGTAGTTTTAGTTTTGTTTATCATATTTTTTAATGATAAAAAGTAGCCCCCTAACCCCCGATGGGGGAACGATTAGCGTGGCAAAAAATAATTTCCTATAATCCCTGAGGAAAACTACAATTATTCATCAACTAAACTCCCCCTTCGGGGATTGGGGGGCTTTAAATCTAATTAAATATGGCAAAAGTTTGTATTCTTGGTGGTGGTTTTATCGGGCGTTTCTACGCAGATTCATTGCACGGACAACGTGGGCGAGACCGTGTAGAGGTTGTTTATGCTCGTAAGGAAGAAACTGCAAAAAGGTTCGCAGGTGATTATTCCATTCCAAATTTCACTACCTCAATGGAAGAAGCGATTGCTCATTCCGAAACAGAAGTGGTGGTGATTGCCCTTCCCAATCACATTCACGAAGAGGCAGTTATGCTCTGTGTGAAGCACAAAAAGGCTGTTTTATGTACCAAGCCTTTGGGAAGAACTGCAGAAGAAGCACTCAGAATGACGAAGGCTTGTGAAGAGGCAGGCGTTTTTGGCGGTTATTTAGAAGACCTTTGTTACACGCCTAAATTCTTAAAATCGGTTCAAAGTGTTAAGGACGGAGCCATTGGTAGAGTACTTTGGGCAAAATCTCGAGAAACTCACCCTGGTCCCCATTCAGATTGGTTTTGGAATATTGAAATGGCAGGTGGCGGAGCAATCCTTGATTTGGGTTGTCATTGTATCGAAATTGCCAGAAATTTTATTGGTAAAGATATAAAACCAGTTGAAGTCATGTGCTGGGCAGATACGCAGGTGAAACCCATTGATGCCGAGGATCATGCCATTGGTTTGGTGAAATATGAAAATGGAGCAATTGGTCAATTTGAAGTTTCTTGGACATTTCGTGGAGGGATGGATTTACGAGATGAAGTGATGGGAACCGAAGGGACAATTTGGACAAATTCATTCTTGCGGACTGGTTTTGAGATGTTTACCACGGGGAAAGGTGAAGGTGGATATGTTGCAGAAAAAGCCGAATCCGCCACAGGATGGCTGTTTCCAGTTGGTGATGAAGCCCATGAATTAGGATATACGCACATGTTTACGGATATGTTCAATGCCATTGAGGAGGGACGTTTGCCACAGGAATCTTTTTATGATGGGTACGTGGTAAATGCCATAATTGATGCTGCCTATAAATCTGCAAAAACAAAACTTTGGGAACCCGTTAATCTACCAGAATGGCGAGGTCAGGAGGGTTTAACAAAGCCCTCTGTTTATCAAGAATATGATCCTGAGCATTGGTTCATAAAAGATGAAATTCTTTCAAACGGAGATACTAAAGTGATTTTGAAGAAAAAGGAAACAGGAGAGATTATTGAAATTGAAAAATTAAATATTAAGTAAACTCATAGAAATTCACAAAGTTTTGGTTTAAAATAAGTCCTGTGTAGGCATTAATTTGATAGTTGGACACCACCAATTTTCAATTCAATAGCACACACGGGACTTAACTTTAGTCTTAAAATTGATAATTTATTCATTTTCACTGATAATTTCTTCTGTATTTGATTCATCTTCAGCAACTATACTTTCAATAATTTCTGTCAGTTTTAAATCAGAAGAACGTAGTTTAAAAACATTATCCATCAGTCTCACTCCCTTTAAACTATCGTATTCAGGAGCTATTGTAATTATTTGTTGCCTCCAATTGCTTGGAAGTTTTGGCTTACAGGATTTTATTCTGTTTTTTAATATTTCAGATGTTTTTTTTAAATCTTTTGGTGACATATTTCTATAAAGTATTTATATTTGTATCCAACAAATTATGTTATACATAAATTTGTAAATATGGTTTAAAAACTAAACTTTAAAATTTTTGTAACTTAATTTTGACTTCTCTCGTTTAATCTTATACATTCTTAAAATTTAAAAGAAAGTTCGTGCTCAATTAATAGTACAAAACTATAATTATATGAGTATAGCTCAAAATTAATTCAAACTTATTTTTTGAAATTTATTTAAATATTTAATAAATATTAATATTTCGATTGATTTCCATAGCACATAAAAAACATGAAACGTATAGAAGATAAAATCAGAGTATTAGTAGCAGAGAAAGGTATAACTTTGTTACAGTTAGCAACTTGCTCAAAAATTACAGAGGCCACCTTGCATGCTATCTTAAATAGAAACGATGCCAAGTATTCGCAATTAGACAGAATTGCTAAGACATTAGACGTGAATGTGGCATATATTGTGGGTGATACAACTATCAGAAACTTGGATGCGGTTGAAGAACCTCAAACAGGTTATGTAGTTATAAAAGCTGACGAAGTAATTAATATGCAAAAACAAATAATTGATTTGCAAGGGAAATTACTAAAAATTGATGACTCAAAAAATTAAATTGTAAATTAATTTTTTTACAGGTTTATGAATTGAAAATCAGTTTATGAGCCTTTTAACGATTAAATCTATCTTTTAACTTTAAAAGCGGTGTTTCTACGAACCTAAAGGAAAACTCGCACACCAGAATAGTCAAAAATATTGTTGCTGGATAGAGAAGTAAGTTGAAATGTAGATTATTAATATTTTTTCCAAAAACAAGGTGTATACTATTTACACACAGTACGATTACGGCTGGATGGTAGATATAAATTCCGTAAGAAATTTTACCTAAATAATGAATTATTTTCTGTTCTAAATAAAAAATAGAATCTTTGTTTCGAGATACATTCAAGATAAAAAAACAGAAGAAAATTCCGTAAAATTCCATGTTCAAACCTGGTACATGAAAGCCTGTTCCTAACATTAAGAAAAGTATTGAATACACAATAATTTGAACGTCTTTTCTAAATAAGATTGACAAAATTTTATCTTTTTTGCTAAAAATTAAATACGCTCCCATTCCTCCAATCACCATAGTCAATATTCTGAATTGACTAAAAAACAAAGCTAATCCATCTTGGATTTTTTGTTTTGAAACTTCACTCAAGTCACTGATTTTGAATACATAAAGCCACAGCAATCCTAAAATTATTAGGAAAATAGAGAGGAGGTTGAAAAATGTTTTAACAGGATTTTTACTTTTAATAATCCAGGGCCAAATGGCATAAAACTGTTCCTCAACACCAACAGACCAAGTTTGCGCACAAAGGTAAGGCGAACGATAAAACACGAAGCCTAAATTGGGTAAAAACAGTAAGAAAAAGGGTAATCTTTTAAAAAAATCCTTATCAAAATAGTATTGATCTCGAAGTGGTTCGTTAAAGATAGGAATTGCTGGAAAAACAAAAAAACCTAAGATTACAATAATAAAATATAGTGGCCAAATTCTGAGGATTCTACGGATATAAAAGTCCTTGGTCGAAATGTCTCCTCGACGGTCTTTCTCACTTAAAAGTAAAAAAGTTATCAAAAAACCGCTTAAAACAAAAAATAATCCTACACCTAATTTCCCTAAATTTTTTATGAAGTAATTACCGTAAACATTATCTAATCCCATCAAGTACTTGATTTGTTCGGTATGGTGAATCAGTACAGAAAAGGCAGCTATAAAACGAACTCCGTTAAGGTTTGGGAAATAAACAGGTTGATGAAGGTTTTGCATTCAGTTTGTTAATACGATTATGGTTTACAAAATTACGCATCGTAACTTTGAATTCAAATTATAAAGGGCAACAATGGAAAAACAAAAGAATAATCCCCTCCACGGCATCACATTGGCTGAAATTGTGGAGCATTTGGTCAATTATTATGGTTGGGAAGACTTGGGGACTCGCATTAACATTAAATGTTTTAACGAAAACCCAAGTATTAAATCAAGCCTCACTTTTTTGAGAAAAACGCCATGGGCAAGAGAAAAAGTGGAAGGGCTATACTTGAAATCTTTGAGAGACATGGCAAAGAAATCAATTATCAACGAAAATTGAACCCTTTTTAACTAAAAAATATCAATAAGTATTCAATGTAATTCAAACGACGTTTTTATTTGGAGTAAATATCTGATTATCAGTTAGTTATTTTCCAAATATCGAACCGAAGCGTGGGACGCATCAAAATACAAACAACTACTCATTTACAGAAATACCGCATGAAACATATTTTCAAAATTCTTATCTTACTTCATTTATTTACTCAAATTACTGTTTTTGCTCAAACAGATAAATTCGCTCCGTTACCTTTCACAGTAAAAACTATTATTGAAAAAATTAAAGTTGACGGTGTTCTGGACGAAAAGACTTGGCAAGACGGCAAAAATGCGGGTGATTTCTGGCAATACTTTCCAAAAGATACCGTCAAAGCAAATCAAAAAACCGAAATTCTTATTGCGGTTGATGACAAAAATCTATACTTAGCAGCCAAGTGTTATTCTAAAGGAAAAGATTATATCATAACTTCCAATCGTCGTGACTTTCGAGCGGGTGGGAATGATAATATTTCGTTTCTTTTTGATACTTTTAATGATAAAACTAATGCTTTCTTATTTGGCATGAATCCTTATGGTGTTATGCGTGAGGCTTTGATTTCAAACGGAGGATCAAGCACCGATTTTTTTAATACTTACTGGGACAACAAATGGACAGGAGAATCAAAAATATATGATGGATACTGGACTTGTGAAATGGCAATTCCCCTTTCTACGTTGCGGTTTAGTGAGGGGTCTGACCGTTGGAATTTCTTGAGCTATCGCTTTGATACTCAATCAAATGAAACCTCGACATCTGTTAGAATACCCCAAGTTCAAATTATTTTTAATTTGGCTTTCATGGCACCAATGATTTTTGAAAAACCTTTGAAAAAATCTGGAGCAAGTATTTCTTTAATTCCTTACTTGGCGGCGAGTTCCTTGCGTGATTTTGAGAAAAATAATCCTTCTACGGGCAATAAAATTACGGTGGGAGGTGATGCAAAAGTAGCAATTACATCGGGATTAAATTTAGATTTGACTATCAATCCTGATTTTTCAAATGTTGAAGCTGATAGGCAAGTCACTAATCTAACTCGTTTCGATATTTCTTATCCCGAGCAACGGCAATTTTTTCTTGAAAATTCTGATCTTTTTACCAATTTTGGATCTGCAAACGCCAATCCATTTTTTTCTCGAAGAATAGGCATTGCCCAGGATTCAGCGTCGGGACTAAATGTTCAGAATGCCATTAATTTTGGCGTGAGAGTTAGTGGAAAATTGAACGATAATTGGCGTGTTGGAGTGATGGGGGTACAATCGGCGGAGGATAAATTTAAAGGTATTTCTTCAACAAACTATATCGTTGGGGCAATTCAGCGGAAGATTTTTAGCCGTTCAAATATTTCTTTTATTTATGTGGATAAGAACACGCTGAATCCAGAAATTGGCAAACTCACAGATTTATATAATCGAGTAGCAGGACTTGAATACAACTTGGCAACTATTGATAATCGTTGGGCAGGCAAATTGTATCATCATTTGTCATTTTCTCCTGTAAACCAAAGTGATAATTTTTCAAATGGTGGTAATTTAACTTATTTTTCAAGATTATTTAGATTCGATTGGTTGCATGAATGGGTTGGGAAAGGTTATAAAGCGGAGGTAGGGTTCGTTCCAAGAAGTGATTATTTGAGAATAAATCCTTTGGCAAGATTTAATTTTTATCCAAACGGCAAACTTATCAATCGCTACGATGTTGGGGCAAGCTACGACCGTGTACAAGTGTCAGGTTTTGGAGAAACAGACAGACAAATTTCTGTTGGATGGCATTTAAACTTTCAAAATACGACAAGATTGTTTTTGTTACTGGTAAACAATTATACTTCTCTATATAACTACTCCTTTAACCCGTTAAGGAATAATAAAAATACTTCTGTTTTACCAAAAGGTTCAAGTTTTGCTTACAATAATTTAAGGGTTGAATATGTTTCTGACCAACGAAAAAAAATTGGGGTTTTGATGACTGGGACAGTCGGAGAATATTATAATGGAAACATCGCAAGTTGTTCAGGTTCAGTATCTTACCGCTATCAACCTTATGGGTCTTTAACTTTAAATATTGATTATAATCATGTCACTTCTCCAACTGAAAAGAATGATATTTTCTTAATTGGACCTAAAGTAGATTTTACCTTTACAAAAAGTGTTTTTTGGACTACTTTTGTTCAATATAATTCTCAATTTGATAATCTTAATATCAATTCAAGATTTCAATGGCGTTTTGCCCCTGTTTCAGATTTCTTTTTGGTCTATACCGATAACTACAACACTTTCAATGGTTTAGCTAAGAATAGAGCAATTTTTGCGAAGATTACTTATTGGTTCAACGTTTAAGCGAGGAGGAAGGGAGATAGGAGAAACGGAGAAAGAAAGTGACCTTAGTCTATTCCTCCTGTCTGCTTTCTTCCTTTTTCCCTTCCTCCATTAAAATTCCTACAAAAGTCTTAAACCTAAGGTTAGTTGCCAAAGGTTTCCCTTTTGAGAAAAATTTATATTATTAAAAGTATTTCCAGTTACTTCGGAAAGGCTACCTTCATATCTTAAATCCAAAGATAAAGCCCCCAAATCTACCCCAGCACCTGCTTGATAGCCATAAGAAGCATTTTTAAATGACTCCCCTACATTGCTTGAATATGCTTTTAATTCTTCATCTAAGCCTTTATCAGTAATTTTGAAAGATGCCATCGGTCCTGCATTTAAGCGAAGGGGACCAACTTTGATGCCTAATAAAACGGGAATATCAAAGTTTGTATATTCGATTGAAAGCGTTTGAGAAGTAGTTGTTGAGCCACCTTTCAAAATATTCACACTCCCACCTTTTGCTGAAAAGAGAAACTCTGGTTGAATAAAAAGCTTAGTGCCTATTCTCATGTAAATTCCTCCGACATACCCCGTTCTTGTATCCAAACTTTGTTGTAAATTAGCACCGAACGATTGCATTTTAAAATCAGTTTTTAATTGAGATAAGTTTACACCACCTTTGATTCCGATGGTAAATTGGGCGTAAGAATCATTTCCTTTTGCAATAGCTAAAACGAAAAGAAGCATTAAAAGTTTTTTGTTCATATTGATTGATTTTTTAAGGTACTGTCAAGATAACGTCATAATCTTGTTTGAATGTATCTATTTAATCAATATTTTGGTATAATTTAGTATGTGGAGGTAATGAGGTAGTAGATATGAGGTAGGAATTATATTTTTTTTCTTATACCTACTACCTCATATCTACAACCTAAAATAAAAACATGGCAAAAGTAAAAACATCATTTTTCTGTCAAAACTGTGGACATCAAGCACCTAAATGGTTAGGGAAATGTCCCTCTTGTGGCGAATGGAACACCTTCGTTGAAGAAGTTGTTCAAAAAGAAGAACCTACCAAAGGTTCATGGAAAGTATCAACAACTACAAAAGTTGCCTCAAAACCAAGAGCAATCCAAGACATCAATTTTGAAGAACAGCCAAGGATTCTGACCCAAGATGCAGAATTGAATCGTGTTTTGGGGGGAGGAATTGTGTTGGGTTCAATGGTTTTGATAGGAGGGGAACCAGGTATCGGGAAATCCACCTTAATGCTTCAAATTGCTTTAATGCTCAGTAATTTGAAGGTTTTGTATGTTTCTGGGGAAGAATCCGAGCAACAAATTAAAATGCGAGCAGAACGTTTGGAGAACAAAAGTAACAACTGCTTTATTTTGACGGAAACTCAAACGCAAAATATTTTCAAGCAAATTGAAACGTTTGAACCTGATATTCTAATCATTGATTCCATTCAAACATTGCAATCAAACTTTGTAGAATCTGGGGCGGGAAGTGTCTCTCAAGTGAAGGAATGTGCGGCTGAATTGATGAAATTTGCTAAGGAATCTGGAACTCCAGTGTTTATGATTGGGCACATCACTAAAGACGGTTCTTTGGCGGGTCCGAAGGTTCTTGAACACATGGTTGATACCGTTTTGCAATTTGAAGGCGACCGTCATATGGCGTATAGAATCCTCCGTACAACTAAGAATCGTTTTGGAAGTACTTCAGAATTAGGGATTTATGAAATGCTTAATTCTGGTTTAAGAGAAGTTTCTAATCCCTCTGAAATTCTGATTTCGCAACGGGATGAAGATTTTTCAGGGATAACCATTGGGGCAATGTTGGAAGGAAATAGGCCGCTTTTGATTGAAACACAGTCATTAGTTTCGATTGCTACTTACGGAACACCTCAGCGGAGTTCAACTGGTTTTGATGCCAAACGATTGAATATGTTGTTGGCGGTTTTAGAAAAAAGAGGCGGTTTTAGATTAGGCAATCAAGACGTATTTTTGAACATTGCAGGAGGCTTGAAAGTGGAGGATCCAGCGGTTGATTTGGCGGTTTGTGCATCAATTGTTTCCTCTTATGAAGATTTAAGCATCCCATCCAAAATTTGTTTTGCGGCAGAGGTTGGATTGGGGGGCGAAATCAGAGCAGTTAATCGAATTGAACAACGGATTTCGGAAGCTGAAAAGTTAGGATTCAAAGAAATCTGGATTTCAAAATATAATGCAAAAGGCTTAGATATTTCTAATTTCAAAATTAAAATCAATATGGCTGGTATGCTTGAAGACGTTTTTATGCAGATTCTGAGAAAGTAGAATAAGAACCATAAGCGTAAATTTTTATACTGTATTTATTTTGAATTGACCTACCATATTTGGTAGTCAATTCAAAATGAATACAGTATTTTTTGTTTAAATAACTTTAAACAAAAAACCTTTCACTGAAATAAAAAATAATATTTTCATTTCATGTAAAATTAAGCATAATCATAGTTATGTTAAATGTCTTAAAATCAATATTTTATGAAAAAAAATAGATTTTAACTAAATAATTAAAATGTTCAAAACATTTAAAATAGAAATTACATTTAGAGTGCACATATTTACTAATTTTACAACATAATATTTCTACTTCAAACAATTCATTTATTCATTTGTGTATTTCCTTTCTCTTATTGTTTATTATTATAAAATTTTGCTTGTTGCCACTACAAATGTTTTCACTCCTCTTTAAAAATTAAAAAAAATCCCTTTATTTTTCCAAAAAAAACCTTTTAAAATGTTTAATAGTGATTTTAAAAGTTTGGCCCGACAATTGCTGATTGATTAAATATACATTTTTTTCAAATTGATTTTAACTCTCTCATCTACGTTATTAAGGGTTAACGCTTTCTTTATTATTCACTTAAAACCAATTATCTTTTGCTAAATACAAAATAGACCTCATGAAAGAATTCAATACAAAAAGAATTGTTCCGCCAAATATTCTTTTTAAGAAAAATTTCAAAAAAATCTTGCTGCTCTCAATATTGATATCCACTCAATATTTCCAAGCAAATGCGGATAGCGGAAATCCACTTTTTTCAAGAGCAATATATTCTTTAAAGTCCAAAAATGTAAGAGACTTTGTGTCTTCAAATAATTCAAATTTTGGGAAGAATTTTATTAATTCACAACAAAAAACGTTTTGGAATAATCGCAAAAAAGCATTATTTAACCAAATCGTAATCAACACTATTTTTCAAACTTCTTATTGTACTGGAGCAACGGGTTCGATATCATTTGAATCAAGTGGTATTTTTAATGCAGACAATAGGTTTTCGGTTCAAATATCCAATTTCAATGGAAGTTTTGCTTCTCCAACTGTTATTGGTTTTATTAATACTTCCACTGTTGGAACAAACAACGTTTCTTTTAAAATTCCAGTGGATATGACTATTGGTAATGGGTATAGAATACGTATTGTATCATCGAGTCCCGTTACTAATTCTCCAAATAACAATGTTAATATTTTAATAACTACATTACCAATTCCTTCCCTTGCAGTTGCAACGCAAATAATTTGTCCAAGAGCGTCAGCTAATTTATTGGCAACTTGTAGTGCTGGTACCGTAAAATGGTATGACGCCGCAGAGGCAGGAAATGTTATTACTAATTTAACCGTTTCTCCTTTAGTTTCAACCGACTACTTTGCTGCTTGTGAAGACGGATTGAGTTGTACAAGTATCCGAGCGAGGCAAATTGTAATTGTAAATACGCCAGAAGTTATCATACCTCCCTACGCTTCCTCATGTTTGAATAGCGATTTGGAATTAGCCGTGGTTACAGAAGAAACAAATTTAACCTACTCATGGTCGGGACCGAATGGATTTACTTCTACTTTGCAAAACCCAATTATCACAAATCTTACAACCTTAAAAGAAGGTGTTTATTCGGTAAACATAACCAATGCTAACAATTGTTTCATCACAGGAACAACCAGAGTGGGTATTGGTACTACGCTCCAAAGCCTCAATGTTGTTGGTAATGGTGTGGTTTGTTTCAGTGATAGTGTTAAATTAACAGCCTCAGCGTCTGTTTCTTCTGGAATGACATACGCTTGGACAGGGCCCAGTTCTTTCACTGCGAATGGAAGAAGTTTTTCAAGACCGGCATCTATAACTGATGGGAACGAAAATGTTATTTATCATAGAGGCTCATACACAGTGGTGGCCAACAATGCTACAACGGGTTGTACAGGAACAACTTCCGTAGATATTTCTGTTGGGAATCGCCCAAACGTGCCTCAAGTTTTGCCAGAAGGTAAGGTGTGTATAGGAGAGAATTTTCCGTTCAATAGTGCCATTAATGGAGCAAATTTTCAACGATATTCGTGGACAGGCCCCAATAACTTTAACGCTTCTTCCTTAGCAGTCTGTAATGCAAATGTTTGTAATGAAACTACAACTTTAATCTCTAATTTTTCATCCATTAACGCAGGACTGTACTTCCTTTCTGCCACTTTTATTGATGAAAATAATCTTTCTTGTGGTATAAAAGCAACTAAAAATATCACCTTAAAATCACTTCCAGAAATTTCAATAACTTCAAATTCAGCGGTTTGCTTAGGGGATGTTCTTTTGTTCCAAGCCGCTTATAATCCCTCGGTAACTGAGATAAACTCTTTTTCATGGACGGGTCCAAATAATTATACTTCAAATGTTCAAAATCCAGTAATTTACACAACTACCGTAACGGGTACTGGGGTTTATAAATTAACGGTAGTAGGCGTTAATTTGTGTGCCGCCACGGCAACCTCCTTTGCCAATATCGTTGAGTCTGTCCCTCCAATTGTTGAATCTACGGCAGAAGTAGTTTTAGGTAATTCAATTACGTTAACCGCAAATGGTTGTAATAATGGAGTGTTAAATTGGTTTCAATCTTACGATAATCAATTAGTTACGATGCCAGTTTCTCCAGAAGAAGTTATTTCTTATTATGCTAAATGCAATGTCTCAGGATGTTTGAGTGGTAAAAGTGGTGATATTTCATTACTATTATTACCTCCCATTGCTGTGAGTCTTAAAACAGGAAATTGGGAAGATAAAGAAACGTGGAGTATTGCCAGAGTTCCATTGCCCATTGATTCCGTCATTATTCGTCCAACACATCATGTTACGATTAATTCACAGGCTCACGCAAAATGGTTAGCATGGTCGGGTTACGGAAATCTCATATTTTCTTCGACGGCAAGCAAATTAAATTTATTCGGTAATCCAACAGTGAGTCCACCCCTGATTGAGTCTAATCCATTACGGGTAGTTGAGAGTACTTTTGTAACATTCACTGCCACGGGTTCTGGTACTATTACTTGGTATAAAAACGGTGTAAGTTTGAATATAACTGGCAATACTTACACGGTGGTTCAGCCAACTGCGGGGGATATTTATACAGCCAAAAGAACTGTAAATCGAGTTATTTCCGTTGCGAGCAATGCCGTCATAGTTCTGCCCATACCTACACCGCCAGTAATATCAACATCAGAACGATCAAACGTTATTGAGAATATTTCTGTAACGTTCACAGCAACAGGAACGGGTATAATTTCTTGGTTTAAGAATGGAGTAGATTTGAATATAAGTAGTTCGAGTTATACCGTAAATCAGCCAGTTGCGGGTGATACATACTTCGCAAAGAGGACAGAGAATGGAGTCACTTCGGGAGCAAGTAATACGATTACGGTAAATTCTACTACCACACCACCCGTGTTATCATCAAATCCATCAACTGTTCGTGAAAATATTTCTTCAACATTTTATGCTTCAGGTTTTGGGGTAATTTCATGGTATAAAAATGGAATCAATTTGAATATAAGTGGCACTACTTATACGGTAAGTCAACCAGTTTTAGGGGATGTTTATACGGCAAAAAGAACTGAAAATGGGGTTACTTCTGGTGAAAGCAATGCAATTACCGTTGTTGCATCACCTCCACCACCGAGTTCAAATGTGTTGATAACTGAACCTAATAAGCCTCCGTATTATTTTTCTGACGGACATCCAGCGAGTCATTACAATGGGAATCTTAATCTACCCGCAATTTTCACAAATCAACCACGCTACGACCCTGTGAATGATTTGGTGTGGTTGACGAATGATAAAATTAAGATTGGTATTAACTTAAAACGTGGTGGACAGATAGCTTGGGCTTCTTTAATTAATGCCACAACTAACTTAGTTTATAATGGATATGATGGAGGGTTTCAAATTACCCTTGACGCTTATCAACGTAAAGATGGGTACACACAGGGAGGTGAAGTTGCAGGTTCGGCAATTCCAGGTATGCCTACAAGTTATAATGTTACACATGGAGGTGACTATCTGAATCATGCTGTAAGTTTAATAGACTATCATGCTATACCAAACGGATACTATGTGAAGTTAAGACCCATTCATTACCCTTTGTCCGCAAAATTCTCTGAGACATATATCGAATCCACATATACACTCATTGGACGTTCTCTCAAAATTGAATACAGATATACAAGTTTTAGAACAGATGGTCAATGGAATGGAGGAGGATTTGATGGGGCAGGTGCACCAGCTTGTTTCATCGTGAACACCCTTAACAAGTACAAAACGTTTACTGGTAGCTCGCCATGGTCATTTTTGCCAACACAAGGAGGTAATTTGCCAATTCAAAATATGGGACAAAACCCTGCTGGTGCCCATTCAACTGAATATTGGGGTATGGTTTACGATGATAATAATCCTAACTCAGGAATCGGAGTTTATAATGCAACAAATCCTGGATCTTCAACCTATTTTATCTTCAAACAATTAGAAGTGTATCCTGGCAATGGACCAGGTACTGAATTTACGAGTGGATTTACCTTTTTTCAACCATTCATAGATTTTAATATCACTAATAGAAGGAGTTATTTTAAAGATTTAACAGCATACTTGATGATTGGAAGTGAATTTGAAATAAGGTCGGAAGTATATAAAATTTCAGGACATGAAAATAATATTCCAAGATTTTAAGGTTTAATTTATTTAAAAAAAGGGTAGAGAATCTAAATCTCTGCCCTTTTTTGTTTTGGAATTATGTACAGTATGATGAAAGTTAAAAGTTTAGGATTAAAGCAAACTTTAGTCACGCTTCGTACTTCTCATCCAATATAAAGATAGCTTCTGAAAGTACACACGAATTTTAAAAAGGGGTAAAACAAAAAAAGAATCATCTAATTGATGATTCTTTTATCAGTAGAGAGCTAGGGATTCGAACCCCAGGACCTGTTACAGTCAACAGTTTTCAAGACTGCCGCAATCGACCACTCTGCCAGCTCTCTGTCTTTGATAATACAAAATTAAGGCTTTCTTTCTTTCCATACAAATCTAAAAGGAAAATATTTTTTGGTAGAATGGTCATTTTGCTTGCCAACTACTGATTATCAGATAGATAAATTTGTAAAAACTTTTTCA
>JAYVIV010000069.1:0-18301 GCA_043769985.1 Arcicella sp. | reverse complement strand
AAAAATTTATTAAACATTAATCACAAATTCAAATGATAAAGAAAATAAAAATCATAATATTGGCTTTGTTCACGATTTCGATTAGTTCTTGTAAACTTGATTTATTAGACAATCCGAATGCTGTGACCGTTGGCAATACAGACGTTAACTATTTGGCAAGTCAAATCCAAGTGAGTTACGCAGGACACTTTAACCAAATGAGTGATCCTGGTATGAGATTGACTCGTATGTTAAATGCAGGTGCTGCCATTTACGACAACGCTATCAATCCTGGCGGTCTTGATGGTACTTGGACAAATGCTTACGCAGGTATTCTGAACGATGTGAAAACAATAATTCCATTAGCAGAGAAAAGTGAATTTTTCGTACATGCTGGTGCGGCAAGAGTAATTCGTGCTTCAGTATTGGCGAACTTGGTTGATGCTTTTGGTGATGTTCCATTCACAGAGGCTTTAGATCCTGCTAATTTTAATCCGAAAGTTGATGGCGGAGCGGCTATTTATACTTCGGCAATCGCAGATTTGGATAAAGCAATTGAGAATTTTAATGCAAAATCAAAAGCTGGATTAGCTACTGACCTTTATTATGGAGGAAATGTCGATAGCTGGATTCGTGCAGCAAATACTTTGAAATTGAAAATTTTATTGAATCGCAAATTGATTGATGCCGCTGGTTCAAGAACTGGTATCAATGCATTGATTGCGGGAGGAAAATTAATTTCAACTAATGCACAGAGTTTTGCTTTCAGATACGGAACCAATCAGGTGAATCCAGATAACCGTCACCCAAGATATGCAGGTCAATATTCACCAACGGGTGGTGGAGATTATCAGTCAAATGCCTACATGGGTGGAATGTTTGATAGAAAAGACCCACGTATTCGTATGTATTTTTATCGCCAGACTATCGTCAATTCTAAAGATGTAAACGAAATCCGTTGTATTACTAATTCAAAGCCAAATCATTATTCAGCAACTGACTACTATTGTTTGCCATCGACTGCGGGTTATTGGGGACGTGATCACTTGAGTAATGAGGGAATTCCACCCGATGGGTTAAGAAGAACTGCTTGGGGACTTTATCCTGCTGGTGGGAATTATGACAATGACAATGGAAGACCTGTCGCTTTAGTAACGGGTGCTGCCGGAGCGGGTTTACACCCAATCATCATGTCTTCTTTTACTGATTTTATGCTTGCTGAATCAGCTTTGACTTTGGGAACAACTGGTGATGCAAGCGCCTTATTAGAATCAGCAATCCGTAAATCAATGTCAGACGTTCGTGCATTTGCATTGGGTTCGGCTGAAGGAGGTAAAATTTCTACTTACGAAACTGCGAACAGAATCGTTTGGGCTACCGAAGTTGATAACTACGTTAAAGTTGCTTTGGATGCTTATACAGCAGCCAGAACAGATGCTGATAAAATGAATATTGTTGCTACTGAATATTGGTATGCTCTCTATGGCAATGGAATTGAATCGTACAACTTATATCGTCGTACTGGATTTCCACGTAATCAACAACCTGCTTTAGATCCAAATCCAGGAGCATTTGTTCGTTCATTTTATTATCCTTTATCTTTTGTAACGAGAAATTCAAACGCAAAACAGAAGGCAAATATGACGAGTCCAGTGTTTTGGGATAATAATCCAGCTGGACTTTTGAAATAGTTATTGATTTTTATTTAAAAATATCAGAAAATGAAAAATATAAAAAAATATTCAATGTCAATGTTTTGTGTGCTAATAGCATTGGCTTGTAAAACAGAAATGGTAGAACCAATTGATTTAACTACCCTCGAAAATGGTGGGTATATGAGAACGGTATCTCCTTATCCTGTAGCAGCAACCACATTTAATTATAGTTTGGCGAACATGAGTGGTACTAAAATGGAGTTTCTTGCGGAGGCAATAACGCCAAATAAAGGTGCAAATTTCGCAACTTATGATTTTACGGTAACATTTATTGATAGAACTCCAGCAAACGGAACGAAAACTGGTACGGCTCAGCCTTTGAAATCAGTACCTGCATCGGCATTTACGAAAGATGCTACTACTGGTTATCCAAGAGCAACCATATCAATTACGGGTGCAGAAGCCTTGACAGCTTCAAAAGTTGCAGCGGCTGATGTTTCAATTGGAGATACTTTTGATATTGTAGGAACCATGAAACTTGCAGATGGTAAGTCATTTACGACAACAAATACTGGACTAAATATTACGGGCGGAGCTTTTTATAGTTCACCATTCTTTTACAGAGTTAATGTAATTAAATAGTACGCTGAATTTCTTTCAAAAGCGGTCAAACATTCATTTGTTTGACCGCTTTTTTATTTATCGCAATAACAATAATTTTGTAACCTCAATTTTCGTTACTATCTTTAAAATGAGTTTATCAAAAACGATAAACACTAATATCTCATCATTATTCAACATTAAAAATGAAATTAACAAATCTTTTACTTTGTACGGGTTTAGCCCTAACGCCTTTTTTTGTAAATGCACAAAATAAAAAATCTTCCACTAATAGAACACCATCACAAGTTTCTACCAAATCTGTAAAAGTGGCTGTGCCAGTAGTTTCAAGTTCCTCAACGGCATTAACGACGCTAAAAGATTCTGCCAGTTATGGATTGGGTGTTTTGGTGGCTCAAAATTTTAAATCTCAAAACATTGAAATTAATGCCGAGCTACTGCAAAAAGGTTTTAATGAAGTAATGAAGGGTGAGAAAACGCCAATTACGGATATGCAAGCTAACTCTTTGATTCAAAAGTATATGCAGCGTGAACAAGCAAAAGCCTTTGAACCAAACCGTTTGGCGGGTGAAAAATTTATTGCTGAAAATAAAACCAAAGAAGGTATCGTAACGTTACCAAGTGGATTGCAATATCAAATTATGAAGGCGGGTGATGGTCCAAAACCAGCCTCGACCGATAAAGTTAAAACGCACTATCACGGAACATTAATTGATGGAACTGTTTTCGATAGTTCTGTGCAAAGAGGTGAACCAATTACTTTTCCAGTTACGGGCGTAATTCCTGGTTGGATTGAAGCCTTGCAATTGATGCCAGTTGGTTCAAAATGGAAATTATTTATTCCACAAGCATTGGCTTACGGTTCAAGAGGGAGTGGTCCAACTATTAAACCATATTCTGCCCTTGTTTTTGAAGTAGAGTTATTAGGAATTGAGAAATAGACATTAGCGTATTAAGTCTTGAGTATTAAGTCCTAAGCAAAAAAGTTGAACACACTTTAGACTTGGTACATAATACATAAGACTTAATACTTTCTAAAAAAAATGAAAAATAAAATGACGAAATACCTGTTTTTAGTTTTGCCAATTTCGCTGTTAGCGTTTTTTGGCCTGAAATCTTTTTCACATACCACTGAAAATCAGACAATTGCATATACTTTTGCACCTGATGATTTACAACCAACGGCAACGCAGAAGAAAGTTGAAAGTATGGTTACAGAAATATTGGGTAGTTATCATTTCCGTAAAGTACCGCTTAATGATTCATTGTCTTCGAAAATTTTGGATAATTATATCAAAGAGTTGGACTTCAATAAAATGAACTTTACGGCTCAGGATATTGATGATTTTGATAAATTTCGTTATGAATTGGACGACCAATTAAAAGCGGGCGAGTTAACGGCAGCATACCAAATCTATAACGTTTACAGAAAAAGAGCCAAAGAGCGTTTTGCCTTTGTTACTTCAATTTTGAACAAGCCAATGGATTTCAAAATTGATGAGACTTACACGCCCGATCGTGAGAAAGCTACATGGGTAAAATCATCAACGGATTTAGACGATATTTGGAGAAAAGCCATTAAAAGCACTTTATTGGATTGGAAAATAAGCGGAAAGGTTGATTCAGTTGCCAAAAAAGATTTAACTGAACGTTATAAGCGAACTGAAAAATACTTTGATAAAACTAAAAGTGAGGATGTTTTTCAACAATTTATGAATTCATTTACTGAAAGCGTTGACCCTCATACCACGTATTTTATCCCAAAAACAGCCTCAACTTTCAATCAAGAGATGTCACAATCTTTTGAAGGAATTGGAGCAACTTTGAGAAATGAAGGTGATTATGTTCAAATTGTTGATTTGATTGTGGGTGGACCTGCATTTAGAAGCAAGCAACTGAATCCGAAAGATAGAATTGTTGCGGTTGCACAAGGGGACGATAAACCATATCAAGACATTGTAGGATGGTTTACGGATGATGCAGTGAAATTGATAAAAGGACCAAAAAATACGGTGGTTCGTTTGAAAATGCTTTCTGTGGATGCACCAACAGGAGCCGTTCCAAGAGAAGTTCGGTTGGTTCGTGAGAAAATTAAATTGGAAGAAGGAACTGCAAAAAAAGAAGTATTGAATTTTAGCCGTGACGGTAAAGATTATAAATACGGTCTTATCACAATTCCTCTTTTTTACCGAGATTTTGAAGGAGCAAAAAGTGGTGAGCAGGGCTATAAAAGTACGACAGCGGATGTAAAACGCTATTTGACAGAATTGAAAGCGGAGAAAGTTGACGGCGTAATTGTTGATTTGCGTAATAATGGTGGAGGTTCTTTGACGGAAGCAGTAAACTTGACTGGTTTATTTATTCCACAAGGTCCAGTTGTGCAACGTAAACAATCAGATGGAGAAATTTCGGCTGAGTATGACCGTGACCCATCTGTAACTTATGACGGACCAGTTTCTGTATTAGTAAACCGTTTCTCTGCTTCAGCATCTGAGATTTTTGCGGGTGCCATTCAAGATTATAAACGTGGTTTGATTGTTGGTGAGCAAACGTATGGTAAAGGAACGGTTCAAAGTTTGATTGACTTAGAGCGTTTCTTGAAAGGTGAACCAGAAGGTGTTGGTCAATTGAAAATTACGATGGAGAAATTTTATCGTATCACTGGCAGTAGTACCCAACATAAAGGAGTAACCCCTGATGTTGAACTTCCTTCAACTTTTAGTGCTTCAGAATTTGGAGAAAGTTCACAGCCAAGTGCTTTGCCTTGGGATATGATTGCATCAACGAAATATACTCCTTCAAATAATATTACCCAAAAAGAGGTTGAATATTTAAAAGCAAAATCTCAAGGACGTTTAACAACTGAAACGGATTTAAAGAAACTTTTGACCGAAATAGAAAATTACAAAAAGGCGAAAGAAAAGAAATCAGTTTCGTTACAAGAAGATAAGCGTCGCAAAGAAATTGATGAGCAAAAGAAGAAGAATATCGTTGATCCAGCGGATGAATTGACTGGTGAACCAAAACTTGATGAGCCAAAAACTCCAAAAGAAAAACCAGCAACGGATTCAACCAGTATAGCTGTTGCCAAAATAAAAGCGTTGAAAGAGAAACATGAGAAAGACACGTTTTTGAAAGAAACAGAACGTATTTTGACGGATTTTATCACAAGTCCAACCAGTGGTGTGAAGGTTTCACAAGTAGAGAAGAAGAAAGAATAAAATTTGATGTTTGATTTTCGGAATTTATAAAAGTAAAAAGCCTTTCGGATTGATTTCTGAAAGGCTTTTTACTTTTAAAAAAGATTTATTTTTTAGATTCCATCTCAAGGACAATCTTATCGAAATCTATTGCTCCGCATGAACCACAGCCCTTTGCACATCCAGCTTTGTTTTTAGGATTGAAATTTTTGTAAGCTAAATTTCCCAAATACACTAAGGCTGAAATGAAGATTAAAATAATAATTAAATTTTCCATTTTATTCCGACTTCTGGAGAATCGGGTTATATTTTCCAATTACGAGTAATTACTTCCTCTAATTCTGAAAACATACCGCAACCCGCAATTAGTTCACGACCAAATACAAAATCATCTCCACCTCTAAAATCCGTGACCTTCCCTCCTGCTTCTTGCACAATTAAGATTCCCGCTGCCACGTCCCAAGGCTTGAGATTATATTCAAAGAAACCTTCAAATCGTCCACAGGCAGTATAAACTAAATCAACCGAGGCGGCACCCAAACGCCTCAATCCGTGAGATTTTTGCATGAGTTCTTTTAAAATATTCAAATAATTTTCCATCTTATCAAAATCATAATAGGGAAAACCTGTGGCAATCAAACTGTCTTTGAGATACTTAGCTGATGAAACTTTGATAGTTTTTTCGTTTAAATATGCTCCTCCGCCCAACCAAGCCGTAAAACATTCATCCCGATTAATTTCATAAACAACGCCAGAAACAATTTTATCCTTTTGCATGAGAGCAATCGAAATGGCAAAAACTGGCAAGCCGTGCATATAATTAGTTGTGCCGTCCACGGGGTCAATAATCCACGCAAATTCTTGATTATCAGTCTTTTGTCCAGTACCTTCTTCGGCAATAAATCCTGCTTCGGGTAAGATTTTTCGTAAACCTTCCACCAAACGCTCTTCGGTTTCCTTATCCACATACGAAACCATATCATTAAGCCCTTTGTATTCAATACTTTCACGATTAAATTCTGCGGCGGCTTTTCTAACAAATTCTCCCGTTAGACGAGCAAGATTTGCGACCTTTGAGGTTATTTCTTCTAAATTCATAAGGCAAATTTACAACCTCCATAGCAATTTTTACCCAAAAACATGACTAATAAGGGAGCTTCTAAATTTAAGTAATCAATGTAATTTAAACGACGTTTTTACTTGGAGTAAATTCCTGAGGTTCTTCTACAATTTATACGGTAAATCATAGTTTAACCATTCCTGATTATCAGTTAGTTATTTTCCGAATATCGAACCGAAGCGTCGGACGCATCGAAATACAAACAAGTACTTAATTTTCCGTATAAATTATAAAAAAACTAATTTTTAATTACATAAACCTTTCATATCTTCAGAACTCAACTTTCAATGATTTTTACTATATTTGAAGATAATTCAATTTTCGTCATAAAAACCATATTTACCTAACCTATACGCCGAAACAATTTTCCCCGAAATGAACAAAAAAGCCCTCGCCCAAAAAATAAAAGCCCTCGAAGGTCTCTCCAAAGAAGATAAACACGATTTACTGGAACTCCTCAATGCCAAAACCTACGGACTCGTCTGGGAAGATAAACCCGAAGCCGTGGAAGAAGAACTGAAAACGCAACTGCCTGTTTTGATGGAAGTTACGGAGAAAAGAATAATAAGTCTTAAACAGGATTTAGGGATTAATCAGGATGAAAATGTCTTGATAGGATTAAAGGATAATCAGGATAGTCAGGATTTAAAAAGAACGATTAAACCCCAAATCTCGCTTGATTTTGGAACGGACGAAAATGTTTTGACAGGATTTAAGGATTTTCAGGATGGACAGGATTTGGGAGAGAATGTAAAAAATCCTGTGCATCCTGTTCAATCCCTTAATCCTGTTCTGACTTCTTCCATCAATCACACCCTCATAGAAGGCGATAACCTCCATGCCCTCACGGTACTCAATTATACCCACGCCAACAAAATTGATGTCATTTATATTGACCCACCCTACAATACGGGCAATAAGGATTTTAAATATAATGACCATTTCGTGGATAAAGAAGACGGCTACCGACACTCTAAATGGCTCTCTTTTATGGCAAAAAGACTACGACTTGCCAAAAATCTCCTCTCCGACAAAGGCGTAATTTTTATCTCCATTGATGATAATGAACAAGCCCAATTGAAATTGCTTTGTGATGAGATTTTTGGGGAAGATAATTTTTTAGCAAATACAATATGGCAGAAAGTTTATAGCCCAAGAATGGATGCAAAGGGTTTTAGTGTAAGTCATGATTATATTTTGACCTATAAGAAAAACCCTTTGGGTAATATTCAAAAATTAAGTTTTGAACAAAACACAAAGCAATTTAATAGTTTTGATAAAAAAAGTGGTCAATTTTACCGTGCAAGAAGTCTAAGAAAAGATGGTTCAAATTCTTTAAGAACAGATAGACCAAATTTGTTTTACGCTATTATTGCACCAGACGGACAAGAAATTTTCCCTATAAAACCTGATGGAAAAGAAGGGAATTGGAGATGGTCGCCAGAAACATACAAAAAAAATGTGGAAGAAGAAAATGTAGAGTGGGTACAAAAAAACGGCAAATGGGATATTATGGTAAAACAATGGAAATCTGATGATGCTCAAATGCCACCACCAACTTTATGGCTAAACAATGAAGTTGGACATAATCATGAAGCTGCCGAAGAAATTAAAAATATATTTGGAGAAAGTTCTTTTTCAACTCCCAAACCTCTAAGATTATTGAAAAGAATTTTTGAGATTGGAGGTTTTTCAAACTCAACAATCCTTGATTTTTTCGCAGGCAGTGGCACAACGCTTCATGCGGTGATGGCTTTAAATGCGGAGGATGGCGGGAGTCGTCAATGTATTTTGGTTACGAATAATGAGAATAATATTTGTGAGGAAGTCACCTACGAGCGTAATAAGCGGGTTATTGAGGGTTATACCAACGCCAAAGGGGAATCGGTGGCGGGTTTGGGGGGGAATAATTTGCGGTATTATCGAACGGGGTACGTAGGGCGAGAGCGAACGATTAAAAACAAAAAAGTCTTGGTGAATTTAGCTACTGAAATGTTGTGTTTGAAAGAAGGGGTTTATCAGGAGAAAAAAGTCGGGGCAGGATTAAAGGATTTGCAGGATGAAAAAGGTAGAACAGGATTTAAGGATTTGCAGGATGGACAGGAATTGGTGATGGATAAAAAGAATCCTGTATATCCTGATAAATCCCTTAATCCTGTTAGGCTTTTTGAAGAGAACGACAAGGCATTTATGATTATTTATGATGAAGAATACATTGATGAAGCCGTGGAGTTGATACAGCAAATCGAAATTCCGAACGCCATCAAAGTCTATGTTTTTGCCAATGGTCAATATCCATACACCGAAGATTTTGAGGAAGTTTTGGATAAAATAGAACTCTGTGCCTTACCCGATGCCATTTATCGGGCGTATCAACGCTTATTACCCAAAGAAGAACCAACTCCATGATGGAATTACTCAATACATCACTCATTAGTCAAATCAAAGCCATTATTGTGGCTTCGCAGGAACGAGCCATTCGGGCAGTTGACCACGAGCGTACCATTATGTACTGGCACATTGGCAAATATATTTTTGAAGAAGAACAACAAGGAAAAGAACGTGCTGAGTATGGAAAGTTTTTGATAAAATACGTCTCACAGCAAATAGAACCTGAATTTGGCTCTGGCTTTGGGGTTAGGCAATTGGAACGTTGTCGGCGATTTTATAGATTTTTCCCAATTGCGTCCGCAGTGCGGACGCAATTGAACTGGACACAATACAAACTTCTAATTTCAGTAGAAGACAATGATAAGAGAGAGTTTTATATTGCTGAAAGTATCAAAAATCATTGGACATCAAGGCAAATGGAAAGGCAAATCAATAGTCTTTTATACGAGCGATTACTTTTGAGCAACGACAAAGAAAGTGTATTGGCGGTTGCTCGTGGAGAGAAAAAAGTGTCGGAAGTACATGAAATCGTGAAAGACCCCATGTATTTAGAATTCTTGGGATTGAAACGGGAAAGTAGTTATTATGAAAAAGATTTAGAGCAAGCCATCATAACTCACCTACAAGATTTTTTATTGGAAATGGGCAACGGTTATTCGTTTGTGGCTCGTCAGAAAAGGATATTATTAGAAGATGATGAGTTTTTTGTGGATTTGGTATTTTACAATCGGCTTTTGCAGTGTTTTGTCGTTATCGAAATCAAAACCCATAAATTAACTCATCAAGACGTTGGGCAATTACAGATGTACGTCAATTATTACGACCGCATAGAACGACTACCCCACGAAAACCCAACGATTGGGATTTTGTTGTGTACCGATAAAAACGATACCGTTGTAAAGTTCAGTTTGCCCGAAGGAGAAAAACAAATTGTGGCAAGCAAGTATGAATTATATTTACCCACCGAACAGCAATTAAAAACGGAGTTGAAAATGATTGTTGAAACGAAAGAAGAAAATAAATAAATATGTATATTTTAAAAGATTTTCAAGAAAAAGCCGTCAATAAATTACTCGAATACACTTTCGATGCCTTGACCGAAAATTCAGAACAAATCCCTATTCAACTTGAATCGCCAACGGGTTCGGGCAAAACCTTGATGATGGCTTCTTATTTAGAAAGGGTCGTGGAAGAATTGTCGCTACAACCTGGACTGAGCGATAATGTGGCTTTTATTTGGTTTGCCCCCAACACCTTGCACATTCAAAGTTTTAAGTCAATTCAAAAACTTTATGAGGACACCAATCGGTTAAATTGCCTTGATTTGAGTGATTTAACGGCAAATCCAACCTTAAATTCAAGGGATTTACTTTTCGTGAATTGGAGTAGTGTAGACGGTATGAAGAAGATTTGGCGTAAAGAAAATGAGACAAATACTAATCTTGAAACGCTGATAGAAAATACCAAAAGCAACGATACGCAATTGATTTTGATTATAGATGAAGCCCATTTAAGTGCTTTCACGGGGACTCAGGCAATATCGGTACGGAATTTAATCAAGGCAAAAGTAGAGATATTAGTGAGTGCAACACCCAATAATCGTCCAGCCCGAAATGTGTACATCGACCGCAAAGAAGTTATCAAAGAAGAGATGATAAAAAAAGGGGTTAGGTTAAATATTGGTTTAGACCCCGTTCAGCAAAGTAGTGATAATGTTCATATTCATTTATTACGAAAAGCCTTTGCAAAAAAGCAAGAATTAGAAGAATTGTACGATGCAGAATTAGGCAAAGGAAAAGTTAATCCGTTGTTGCTGATACAGTTACCATCAGAAAACACCGCATTGTCAGAAGAAGACAAAGGCGTTAGGGATATTTTGGAAGGATTACTAAATACTGATTTCAACATTTCAACCAATAATGGAAGATTGGCAGTATGGCTATCGGGCGAGCAAAACAAAGAAGGTTTAGAAAAATTAAATGGAACACAAGATGTATTGATATTTAAACAAGCCATTGCCCAAGGCTGGGATTGTCCGAGAGCATCGGTTTTAGTGAGTTACAGAACAGTGCAAAGCCCAAATTTTGGCATTCAGACGGTGGGCAGAATTTTAAGAATGCCGCACCAAAGGCACTATCAACACGATGACCTTAATTATGGATATGTATTTACGAATATCCAGAGTAGTATTATCAATTTTGTGCCATCCGAAAGTGATTATTTTAATCTACAACTCGCTGAAAGACAGAACGATAAACATTGGGCTTTTGATAAATTAACCTCGGAAACTATCATCAATGACCGTTCATCACCAGGCGTTTTAACCCCAAAATTTGGAGAAATTTTTTTTCAAGTGATGGAAGAGAATTATGCAGGATTGAGCCAGTTACCAGAATTTACAGAAGTTTCTGAGAATGAATTAAAAGAAAAGAAGGAAAAGAACAGAAATTCAATGATTGAAAAACTTTGGGTATTTGAGATTGACGAACATCAAATTAGAATTCCAATTAATGTAGATATAAACCCGTATCAGGTAGGGGCAATAAATGTGAGCAACGACCACATGGGACGTTTTGCCATAACTGACAATGAGTTTAGTGAGTTATTTAATGATTTTTGTTTTAACAACATTACAAAACTCAATAAATCAAAAAGTTGGAAAGAGTTACGGAGTACTCTTATCTATTTTGCTGAATATTACTTGATGATAAATGAATATAAAATTTGGAAAATCTATTTGTTTGAGCAAAATAAAGCCATGTTAATCCCTCACATTCAGTTAGCACTCGAAAGATTTGTGGCTTGGCAAAATCAACAACAGAATGATAAACGTAGAGTTGAACCTTCTGAGTGGGAAGTTCCAGAAATACGATATTATAACGAATTGTATAAAAGAGAAATAGTGCATAGTCATGCGTTAAAGCCATTTTTTGAAGGCAATAAAGCATCCGAACCTGAAAAATTATTCAAGAAATATTTAATAGACCATGAAAGTCATATTGATTGGTGGTATAAAAATGGCGACCAAGGGAGAGAACATTTTGCAGTATCTTATCAAGATAGAAACGGAATATTGAGATTATTCTATGTTGATTTTGTGATAAAATTCAAAAATGACAAGATTGGATTATTTGATACCAAAACAAAACGTTCGGATGCAGAAGCACCCAACAAGCATAACGCCTTGATTGAATATATGGAAAAGGAAAATAAGGCAAATAATAAAAGAGAATTATTGGGTGGAGTATTGATTTCAACGGAAATAGACGGAGTGATAAAATTTAGATATTGCGTAAATAGAATTACAGATACAAACGATTTAACAGGCTGGGATACTTTCAATCCTGCCAATATTTCAGCAACTTAAAATCATGGCCAAAAAAGGATTAGACACCACTTTTATTCATTACGGTATCAGAAAAGAAGATATGAGTTTGATAGAAACGCTCTGCACGAGCCATCAAATAGATTTTGATTGGTTGAAAGAAGATGTTTTGAAAGAATTTCACGATAAGAAAATCAGCAAACAAGACATTGAAGACAAAACCATCGAACGCTTAATTGATAAGGCACTCCAAAAAATCAAATAATATGTTTATCAAAAGAATTAAGGTAAAAAACTTCAAAACCTATCTCAATCTTGATTTGGATATGTCGGTTGTTGATGAACGTCCGATTATATTAATTGGGGGTAAAAATGGTGGAGGGAAAACCACTCTTTTTGAGGCAATCTACGGTGCTTTGTACGGTTTGCAAATTAATAGTCTGAAACAATTTAGAGAATTATTAAATGCAGGAGCAACGGGCAGTGAAGACGAAAAGATAACGCTTGAATTGCATTTCACGGGTAAAGTCCTGAGTGAAGACCAATTGTATGTATTGAGCAGGACGTATGCCTTGAACACAACACAACAACCTGTGGAGAGTGTAAAATTGAACATGAACGGAACTATCTTCGTATATGGCACCAGCACGCCACCCGCCCAACGAGCCGAACAACAAGCCCAAGTGAGCAAGATTATCAAGGCAAATTTACCCCAAGAATTAAGCCGCTATTTTCTCTTTGATGCGATGGAAGCGGGAAATTTATTGAAAGAAGATCAACTGAACAAAGTGATAAAAGAGAACATCGAAAATGTGATGGGCTTCAATAAATACATTCAATTGGCAAAATCATCGGAAGGGCTTTTTCAACAATATACCGCCCAACGTTTGCAGATTGAAAATGAAAAAAAGGAATATTTGGGCTTGGTGGAACAGAAGAAAAAATATGAAGAAAGCCAAAAGAACATTCATCAACAATTGCAAGATGCCTTGCAATATTCAGTGGTAAATAATAAATTTTATGATGATTTAAAGGCAGGATTAAACCAAGAAACTACCCGAAAAAACAAGATTGACCAAACCCAAGTCCAGATTGACGGAATCCATAAAAAAGAGAGTATTTACCGAGACGATATTGACAATTTTGTCAAAGAAATTGAGCTAAATATTTGTATTCCAAAACTAACCGAAGCCCTCAAATCAGAAATCAGCCTTGTTTTGAAGGCAAAAAATGAGCAAGAGCAGTTTAATAATACCAACCTAAATCCAGAACAAGTTGAAGCGATTAGTTATTCGATTTTGAAGTATTTCAGAGAGAATAATTTAGTTTCAACCGAAATTTCTTTGGATAAATTAGTGGATTATGTGATGGCAAACATGAAGGATAATAAAGTCGTTGATGCGTATTCGTTTTTAGAGTTTTCGGAGATAAAAGCCTTGGAAGATTTATTGAAAATGAAGAGCAATAATCAATTCCCGATGTTGAACCAACAGCAAATAGAATTGAATCTTTCTTTAAGCCAAATACCAAATTTAACTACCCAAATTGAAAATATGAAAGCCCAATCAACGGGGCGAGATTATGAATTATTGAAGGCTTATGAAACCAACGAAGCCAATATTAAAAAATTAGAAGCTGACCTGGGAGAGCTAAAACTTGAAATTGCTAAAATTGATAAAAAACTTCATCAGTTCGACATTCAGATTAGTCAAGAACCCGACCCACGATATGAAACATTGGGGAAATTAAAATCATTCTTCGAAGATGTTGCCAATCAGTTATTGAAAGTGAAAAAGCAACAAATTGAATTGAAAATGAAGCAAGATTTGAATATTAATTTAGCAGCCTATCAAGATGTGATTTCGCACGTAGAATTATCGGAAAATTTGACCAATTTAACTTTCAAAATATACCATAAAGCGGGTAACGAAATTTATCTGAATCAACTCAACACAGCATCAAAACAAGTGGTGGTTCAAGTATTGTTGAAAGCCCTGCACGAGTTCGGAGATTATGACCCACCCGTGATGATTGATACCGTGATGGGTGTGTTGGATGAAACCAGTAGAGCGACGGTTTTAGAGAATTATTTTCCAGCCCTATCTCACCAAACAATTTTGTTGAGTTCAGACAGCGAAATCAGAACTGTTTTAGATTTTGATAAAATTGAACCCTTCATTTCAAAAGCATATACCTTGGAGCGAGACCGAGAGAAACAGCAAACCAGCGTTGTGGAAGGGTATTTTGGCAAACTAATCAAAAACTAAACATGAATACAATCAACCTACAAAACATCAGACAAGCCGAAGGTTTGCAAGAGAATCTGCACGAAATCAGGGCTAAGATTGAGCATAGAATCAATTTGGAAAAGTATTCGGAAGGCAAAAAAAGTGTTGTTTTGAACAATAGCAAAATCATGCGAATTTGTTTGATTGCGGGTTTATCAAGCAATGAAACAAGGCAAAAAACCGATTTTGAAAATATCCAATTAAGTGCCAACAGGATTTTTGAAACCTTATTTACGCATCATAATTTAGCAAGTGCCATTTTAGCCTTGGTTAAATTACGATACAACAGCATCAAACAAGACTGGAAAAGCGACCCCGAAAGTAGCAGAATTATCAATGCCGAGATTATGAGAGGCAGCCGATTTTTGTTGAAAGATAATGTATTGGAAGATTGGTTGCTGAATACCGTCAGTGGTTCAAATGGTGGAAAAGTGGGCGATATTCCTTTATTGAACCTAAATATTGGGGTTTATGAAGACGATATTCCTGCCCTTTTGAATTTGAATGGAAAGGATATTTCTAATACTCAAACTTTGATTGCAGGCACAACGGGTTCGGGAAAATCCAACCTTTTGGCGGTACTGTTAAACGAAATCAGAACGCTATCCATTGAAAGTAATTATCCCGTAAATTTTCTATTTTTTGATTACAAAGGAGAATTTTCAGACGTTGCCAACAATGATTGGCTCAATTTATTTGAAGTTGATAGAAGTGCGATTCTTGACCCAATAATCGCTCCGTTGCCCTTTACCCCTTTTAAAGACTTCACGGGCAAAGCACAAAACGAGATTAATCTGTATTCTACCGAATTAGCAAATGCCCTTTGTGCCATTGATAATGCACGAATAAGTGCCAATATGGGCAATCGTTTGTCAGAAGCCATTTTGGATGCTTATAAAAAAACGCAAAATAAACCCATCAATTTTGAAGGAATTCTGAAGGCATACGTTGCCAAACAATCAGACAAAGACCAAGATAAGGATGATAGTATAAAGTCCGTTTTGAAACAACTGATAAGGAATAATTTGTTCGCAAATGAGGACAAAATTGACTTAATTAAAGATAGTTATATTGTAAAAATGGATGCTTTTCCCAAGGATGGACCCATTGCCAAAGCGATAGTTTATTTCATAGTCGCAAAACTGAATATTATCTATGAAAAGTTGCCAAAACAATCCGTAGATGACACCAGCGTAGAATTACGCCATTTTACTATCATCGACGAAGCCCATTATATGCTTGGTTTTGATAATAAACCCCTTCGAGATTTGATTGCCATTGGTAGAAATAAAGGACTTTCCATTATTCTGGCAACCCAAAATATGGAGAGTTTCAAGAGTGAGCATTTTGATTTCTACGCCAATGCACAATACCCATTAATTATGAAACAGCAATCAATGAATGATGGCGTTATAAAAGATTTATTTGGCGTATCGGGCAAAGAATTTCAAGAGATAAAGGAAGCCATTGCGGGTTTAAAAAAAGGTGAGTTGATTCTGAAAAACCCTATGGCTATAAGTTTAGGAATGGGGAAAAAGTTTAAGAGAATTAAGGTTAGGCATTTGATTTAGTAAGGTGATAAGCCTCTAAATTTAGAGGCTTATCACACGGTATCTTACTTTCCTATACAGAACTTACCAAATATATTTTTTAATAAATCATCCGTAGTTATCGTCCCAGTAATCTCTCCCAAATGATGCAAGGCAAAACGAATATCCTGAGCCAAAAAGTCTCCTGTAATACTCTGACTTAATCCCTCCAAAACATTTTCAAGTGCCTCATTGGTTTGTCTAAGATGCTGAAAATGTCGAAGATTTGTTACTACGGTATCTCCCGTTTTGATTTCTTTGGTTTTAACTTTCTGAACTAAAATATTTTTTAACTGATTAATATTCAAATCATTAGAAGCAGAAATCCAAATAATATCTGGGTAAATGGCTTCAAATTCGGCTTTCTTTTCCGAAGATAATTTATCAACCTTATTGCCAACCAACAAGTACGGGGAGTTGAAATCTGATAACTGTTCACTGATATCTGATAACTGAATTTCGGAAGCATCAAACAAATAAATAATTAAACTTGCCTTTTCCATTTGTTGCATAGTTCGCTCCACTCCTATTGCTTCAATCGTATCGGTAGCGGTACGTAATCCAGCCGTATCAATTAATCGAAAACGAATTCCTTCAATCAATAATTCATCTTCAATCACATCACGAGTTGTGCCTGCAATGTCTGAAACAATCGCTTTTTCTTCGTTCAAAAGACGGTTTAAAAGTGTTGATTTCCCTGCATTTGGTTTGCCAATAATAACGGTTGGAACACCATTTTTAATCACATTCCCCATCTCAAAACTCTCAATCAAAGGCACCAGAACCGCTTGAATTTGAAAAATTAATTGCCGTAAATCATCTCTATCGGCAAACTCAACGTCTTCTTCGCCAAAGTCTAATTCTAACTCAATCATGGACGCAAAATGGATTAATGACTCCCGTAGTTGAGCAATTTGTTTTGAAAAACCGCCTCGAATTTGATTAATGGCCGTTTGATGCGAAGCCTCTGAATCTGAGGCAATTAGGTCAGCAACGGCTTCTGCTTGGGCAAGGTCTAATTGTCCATTCAAGAAGGCTCGTTGCGTAAATTCCCCTGGTGTAGCCAATCTTGCCCCTTCTTGAATGATGAGTTTTAAAATCTTTTGAATGATGTAATCCGAACCGTGACAAGAGATTTCAATGGTGTCCTCACGGGTATATGATGCAGGAGCTTTGAAAAGTGAAACCAATACTTCGTCCACAATCAATTCACCGTCTCGGATAGTACCAAAATGGATAGTATGTGAAGGTTGTTTTTCAAGGTTTTTACCTCTAAAAAGTTTGTTCACAATCGGAAAAGTCTCTGAACCCGAGACTCTTATAACGGCAATAGCCCCCACACCCGCTGGGGTTGCAAGGGCTACTATGGTGTTGTTAGGTATGAGGTATGAGGCGGGCGGCGTTCCGCTATGAGGTATGAGGTCGTTTACAACCATATTATCCATAATTTCTTATTTTTTGATTCTTTTTTTGACTGTTAATATGATGCTTTTGATAATTTTCAATAATTCAATTGCATCTGAATTCATTGAATTATATTCAGTTTCATTCAAATAATTAGTCAGAAAAAGCAATTCTAACCAATAACAAGTTTCATCACATTCTTTTTGAGCAATTGCTAATTTATGGATAAAATCTAAATCCGATTCAGCATTTCGAGACTCTCGAACATTTGCACCAACGGATGTTCCGCAACGAAGTATTTGTTTGGCGAGAACAAATTCCTCTCTTTCCTCTTTCAAATGTTGTGATAATCGCACAATTCTAACAGCAAATTTCAAACTCTTATCTTTGATAATGCTTTCGGACATAATATTTTAAAAGTGATTAGTTGTTGGAATAAAATACTAAAAAGCTAAATATCTACGAGCTTAAACCTCATACTTACGACCTAATACCTCATACCTATTAAAACAGATCTTTCAGTTTCATAGCCACACCCATATCCCCATCAATTTTTAATTTGCCAAACATAAAGGCAGTCATCGGATTCAAATCACCAGACATAAGTCCTTCTAAATCTTCTTGGGATACTTTAATGGTACAATCTGCTGCTGAATCTTCGTTGGAAACTACACCATCGGCAGTTAAAAAAACGTTGCCTGCATCCGTGGCAAATTTGATTGAAGAACC
>JAYVIV010000068.1:0-33219 GCA_043769985.1 Arcicella sp. | reverse complement strand
TTTTCAAATAGCTTTGCATCGAAGCTAACTTTTTCAAGAATAACTTTGACATAATCTAAAGTTGTCATAGCTTTAATATGTTTTTAAATTTTTAAGGGGGAGGATTAATATTAAATAAAAATAAAGAATAAAGTTCTGATTACCAATACTTAACGATTAAGTTAATGTTAAATACTCAGGACTTTTTATTTTCGATATTACACTCCAAGAGATAATGTATTAAATGAATATCAAAAATAACGGTGAAAGTTAAGAATTATTATATAAATATTTCAATATTTTTTTGCTTTTTTTTGTGCTTTGCGACCAAAGCCCAACAAAATAATGACGTATCATTAATAATCGGCGAGAAAAATATTACCCTTGATGATCCATTTATCGTGACGGTCGTTGTGAAATTTGTGGGCGATGCTCAAACCCCCGAATCTACTTTCCCCGATTTACCCAACTTTACCAAAAGAGGCTTCTCTAAATCAACCTCTCGTTCGTTTGTCAGTGGGCAACCCATTAGCACTTGTACTATTACCCAAAACTATGCCGCCAAAAAAGAAGGTAATTTTAAAGTCCCAAGTTTTAAGGTAATAATCAATGGCTCAGACTTGAAATCAGAGGGTTTCGTGGTAAAAGTTGGAAAAGTCGTCAATCCAGAAAAGAAATTACCTACGAATGAAGATACGCCACTTTTCAAAGAAAATTCTGCTAAAAAAGAAGATTTTACGGACTTTATTGAAGGAAATACGAAATCAGAATTCACCAATCTTAATACAAAAGAAGACGCATTTTTGTCTTTAAGTACTTCAAAATCAAATCCTTATATTGGCGAAGGCTTCACGATAAGCTTAGCTTTTTATGTAGCTGATAATAACACCGCAGAAATTCAATTCGACCATAATGAAGAGCAAATCCCTGCCATAATAAAAAAAATAAAACCTGAAAACTGTTGGGAAGAATCATTTGGTATAACAGAAACCCAACAAGCACAAGTGGTAAT
The DNA here is from genome assembly GCA_043769985.1 of Arcicella sp. Lineage (GTDB taxonomy): Bacteria > Bacteroidota > Bacteroidia > Cytophagales > Spirosomataceae > Arcicella. The sequence goes on along the minus strand of JAYVIV010000068.1, from coordinate 32,228 downwards.
CAAAGGGAAAAAATATACCCAGTATAAATTTTACGAAGCCACATTTTACCCCCTCAATAACAAGTCTATCAATTTCCCGTCCGTTGATTTTCACTTACAAAAATTTATTACTGAAAAAAATGGGCAGAAAAAAGCAAGTACCGTTACTTTCAGTACGCTCCCAATAAGAATCGTTGCCAAGGAATTACCTCCTCATCCTTTAAGAAACGAAGTATCTGTTGGACAATTTTCTTGGAAAGAATCTTTGGATAAATACAAGGTAAGCACCGGCAAATCAGTGAGTTACCGCTTACAAATTTCTGGAGATGGCTACAATATAAAATTACCTCAAACTGAAAATGACAGCATATTCGATTTCTTTCCACCCAAAATTGTAGGTACTGCCAATCCACAAAACGATAAAATTATAACGACAAACTCATTAACTTTTCTAATAATTCCAAAGCGGGCTGGTAACTTTGCATTGGATAAATATTTTCAGTGGATATATTTTAATACAAATACTGAAAAATATGACACCTTGAAATCGAAGGTAATTTTGGGTGTTACGGGACAAACCATTGAAACCGCCGATACCCCAACGGCAGGAAGAACAGTTTATGATGGCTTAGAAAATGAAGATTCTTCGAAAGAGCAAAACAATTTCACAAAAATTCTCAAAGACGAAGCTAATATCCTGATTGTCATTATGTTAGTCGGAATGATTTATATATTTCTACCTAATCGAAAAAAATAATTTCGTTGTTTGGGATTCGATGTCCGAATAACGAACATCGAACATCAAATCACGAACATCAAACATCGAATACCTAAAAAAATGAGCAGTACATACGGTAAGTTATTCAAAATCAGCACTTTCGGAGAATCACATGGCATTGGTGTGGGCGTAATTATAGACGGTTGTCCATCGGGCATAACATTCGACTCATCCTATATTCAATTAGAATTAGACCGCAGAAAACCAGGGCAATCTCGCATCACAACACAACGACGTGAAGCCGATGAGTTTGAAGTGCTTTCGGGTATTTTTGAAGGAAAAACAACGGGTACGCCCATTGCAATGGTGATTCGTAATGAAGACCAACGTTCAAAAGATTATTCTCATATCGCCCAGCAATTTCGTCCCTCGCACGCTGATTATACCTATTCTGCCAAATATGGCAATCGAGATTATCGTGGTGGCGGACGTAGTTCTGCCCGTGAAACCATCGCCCGTGTAGCTTCTGGGGCAATTGCAAAGTTGATTTTGAAGGAAAAGGGCATAGAGATTCAATCGTATGTTTCGCAAGTTGGGAAGTTGAAATTAACAACTCCTTACCAGCAATTAGATATTCTGAAAGCCGAAGAAAATGCCGTTCGTTGCCCCGACCCAATCATGGCTCAACAAATGTTTGATTTAATTGATGCAACTCGCAAAAAGGGCGATTCAATCGGTGGCGTGGTTAATTGCGTAATCACAGGCACGCCCGTAGGTTTGGGAGAACCCGTTTTCGATAAACTTCACGCAGAATTAGGTAAAGCCATGTTAAGCATCAATGCCGTGAAAGGTTTTGAATATGGTAGTGGTTTTGAGGGCGTAGAAATGTACGGTTCAGAACATAATGATGAAATGTATCTTGATTCAACTGAGCGAGTTAGAACAAAAACTAATCATTCGGGAGGAATTCAAGGCGGGATTTCAAACGGTGAAGATATTTATTTCAGAGTAGCCTTCAAACCCGTGGCAACCATCATGCAAGACCAAGATAGCGTAGATGCAGAGGGAAATGCCGTAAAAGTTTCAGGCAAAGGTCGCCACGATCCATGCGTAGTGCCACGTGCCGTTCCTATTGTGGAGGCAATGGCGGCGTTGGTTTTAGTGGATTTTTATTTAAGAAATAAGGCTTACGCAAAATAGAGATTTGCCACCAAGGCACTAAGTCTCCAAGTTTAAAGATTTTATTGTCTTACGTTGTTATATTTATCCGAGTGTTTTGTATGTGTCTTCATGCACAACAACGTGGTTCATAATTTTAAAAAAACTTGGTGTCTTCGTGCCTTGGTGGCAAATCTCTCCCAAAAATGTTCTCAGACGAATACTTCATGTCTCTCGCCCTGCAACAAGCTGAAAATGCTTTTGATGAAGGAGAAATTCCTGTGGGGGCATTAATTGTTTGTCAAGACCAAATCATTGCCAAAGGTTATAATCAAACTCAAAAACTCAACGACGTAACGGCTCATGCAGAAATGTTGGCATTAACGGCAGCGAGTCAGAAATTAGGGGCTAAGTATTTGAAAGACTGCACTTTATACGTAACCCTTGAACCGTGTGTGATGTGTGCAGGAGCCATATTTTGGTCGCAAATCGGGCGAATTGTTTGGGGAGCATCCGATGACAAAAGAGGTTTTCAACGTGTCCAATCCAATATCCTTCACCCCAAAACCCAAGTCTCTTTTGGTATTCTTCAAGAAGATTGTGAAGAAATTTTAAAACGATTTTTTGCACGTCTTAGAACTTAATCATCTTTTTCATAGTTTCTTGTTCAAGTAAAAAGTATTAAACATTTTTTTAATGTTCAATGCTCAACGCTTAATATTCAAGTATTTTACAACTTGAACATTGAACATTGGACATTGAATATTGAACATTTTATAACATTAAAACGATATAAACTTTAAAAAAATGGCATTCGTATTAGACCCCTTACCCTACGCAAATGATGCGTTAGAACCTCATTTCGACGCAATGACGATGGAAATTCATCATGATCGTCATCATCAAGCCTACGTTACAAATCTTAATGCAGCCGTTGCAGGAACAGATTTAGAAGGAAAATCCATCGAAGAATTAATGGCTGGTATCAGCAAAGCTCCTGCCCCTGTTCGTAACAATGGCGGTGGACATTACAATCATACTTTCTTCTGGAATATCCTTGCACCAAATGCAGGTGGTTCGCCCGTGGGAACTTTGGCAACTGCCATTGACTCAACTTTTGGTTCATTAGATAACTTGAAAGCAGAATTCAAAAAAGCAGGTATTGGACGTTTTGGTTCGGGTTGGGCATGGTTAATCGTGAAAGAAGACGGTTCATTAGCCATCACCTCTACACCAAATCAAGATAACCCTTTGATGGACGTTGCAGAGGTGAAAGGTACGCCAATTTTGGGTTTAGACGTATGGGAACACGCATATTACTTGAAATTTCAAAATAAACGCCCAGATTATATTGATACTTTCTGGAATTTGGTTGACTGGAATGGAGCGGAAACTCGTTATGAGGCAGCAAAATGATTAACAGTTGACAAGTAATAATGAATAGTTGAGATGTAATATTTTCTGAAATTTTCTCAACTATTCATTGTTAATTATCAATTATTCACTAATTTTGCAGTCCCAAAAGTATATGCAGGATGTAGCTCAGTCGGTTAGAGCGCTGGTTTGTGGTGCCGGAGGTCGTGGGTTCGAGCCCCATCTTCCTGCCAAAAGCCTTGTCGAACAGACAAGGCTTTTTTGTTGTTATGTATTTATTATGATAAATTTATCCCAAGTCAAATCTCTCGTAACTGTACGCTACCGAAAAGCAACTTTTATTGTCGTTTCCTTGATGTATATCGTTGGAACGCTTGGATTGATTTTTCCCTTTACGCAACCTTATTTTAAACTTGCTTCTGCCTTCAACCTATGGGTTTCTTTGGTTCTACTACTCCTTTTTCATAAGGAATATAATAGGTCTTTCGTCTTCACGGTAATCGGTATCTTTTTAGCAGGTTTTCTTATTGAAGTTATTGGCGTTCATACCGAAGTTATTTTCGGAAAATATTGGTATGGACAAACATTGGGGACAAAAATATTGGAAGTACCATTAGTGATTGGTGCAAACTGGCTGCTTTTGATTTATTGTTCTGGAACAATTACCCAGAAATTTTGTGAAATATTCAAAAAATATTTATTTAAAAATTCTTGGTTTGATAACGTATATTTAAAGACAGTTTTTGCCTCATTTTTAATGGTTTGCTTAGATTATTTGATTGAACCTGTTGCTATTCATTTAGATTTTTGGCATTGGCAAAATGAACAAATCCCTACTCAGAACTTTCAAGCGTGGTTTTTAATAGCCCTTTTGTTAAATTATATCTTTTTGAGAGGACGATTTATTAAATCAAACCCTTTGGCTATTTTGCTGTTTTTCTTACAATTTACTTTTTTTATTTCAATTAATATTTTTAATAAATTATTTCAATAATCAGGTTTTGTTTAATAGTTTTAAACATTTTGTTCAACAGAAAAGTTATTAGTTGAGTAGTACACTACATAATCTTCGCTTAAACACAAAATATTTTCAATCATTATTCTTCTTGTTTTAACTCTGATTACTTTACTAAGCAATGAGTACTTATTCCATCAAAGACCTTGAACAACTTTCAGGCATTAAAGCACATACACTTCGCATTTGGGAACAACGTTACGACATTCTCAGTCCCGACCGTACAGACACTAACATACGTACGTATGACGATAATGATTTAAAATTAGTGCTCAATATTGCTCTACTGAAGGATCATGGCTACAAAATTTCTGAAATTTCTAAAATGTCCTCTGAAGAATTAGGAAAAGAAGTTTTGTTTATTTCTGACAAGCAATTGAATTATCCCGACCAAATTCATGCCCTTACCATTTCCATGTTAGATTTGGATGAAGAGCGTTTTGAGAAGATTGTTAGCACAAATACACTCCAGTTTGGCTTTGAGAATATGATGATAAACATTATCTATCCATTTCTCAGCAGAATCGGAACATTGTGGATTACGGGTTCAATTGGTCCAGCACAAGAACATTTTATTTCCAACCTTATTCGTCAGAAATTGATTGTTGCCATTGATGGTCAGTTGCCATCATTGAGACCTGGTGCGAAAAAATATTTGTTGTATTTGCCAGAAGGGGAAATGCACGAAATCAGTTTGCTTTTTGCTAATTATATCATTCGCTCACGTCAAAATAAAGTCATTTATTTAGGACAGAGCCTGCCTTTTAATGAATTAGGTTTTGCTCATGGGATGCACAAGCCTGACTACATTTTCACAGTGATTACATCAGTTCCAGGTCAAAATGAAATCCAAAGATATGTCTATAAATTAGCCAAAGAATTTCCTACTTCTAAGATATTAATGACTGGTTATCAAGTAGTTGGACAAGACATTGATTGTCCCGATAATGTTGAAATTATTACGCAGATTAAGTTTTTAATGGATATTGCCTCAGAATAGTTAGCAGTTTTCAGTTGGCAGTAATCTTAACAACACATTTTTGTTAATTACTCCCTACTTTTACTTACTGCCAACTCTTCTATCCTTTCAATGAATTACCATATCCGACCACCAAAACCGATAAAATAATCGTCAAAATTCCTGCAACAATAGTTGTTAGCGTTTTCTTTGAAACGCCTTTCCATTCGTTCAAAACTAATCCCCACGAGTTAGCTACTAAGATGATAAACGCCATGTGCAGAATCCATGAACTGGCACCATTCCCCAAACGACTTTCGCCCATACCGTAGAAGAAAAACTGCAAAAACCATGTCGTTCCTGCCAGAGCAGAAAAGATGTAATTTTTCAATAATGGAGTCTCTGAATTGGAATAGTCTTGGAATGATTTATTCTTGAAATTCAGATACATACACCAGATAAAATTAGTTGTTAATCCACCCCAAAGAATCACTACGTAAATCACATTATTTCTAAATAAGAATTCTCCCTGACCTACATTTTGAGCCATCCAGTTAGTATTGGCAATGGATGCCATACTCGAACCTGCCTCAATTCCGAAGCTGAAACAAGCACTCAAAACACCTGAAATAATAGCAAAAACTAATCCTTTTGAGATGTCAAATTCTGCGTTATCAGCGGTCTTTCCGTTGAGGTCTTTGTCTTTCATACCACCCGCTTTTCCACAAATCACGATGCCAGCCACACAAATTGCCAAGCCTAATAACACCATTTGTCCCCAAGAAGTTGTCATTAAATCGTGAATGGTATCTTTGCCAGCGGTTGGGTTGAAATTATAATAAATCGAAGGAATGATTGAACCAAAAACTGAACAAAGCCCCAAAATGATGGAGCTACCCAGAGAAACCCCTAAATATCGAACACCCAAACCGTATGTCAAGCCACCAATACCCCACAATAAACCCATCAAATAAGTCCAAAACAGAACCGTTCCAGAGGTGCTTGAAATGATAGAAGCGAAATCTGGAATGGTCAAATAAGCAGCGATTGGCGGAACGATTAACCACGAAAAAATTCCGCCTGTGATCCAATAACTCTCCCACGACCAACCTCTTACTTTTTTGTAAGGAATATAAAAACTACCCGATGCAAAACCACCGATAAAGTGAAAAAGAACGCCAAAAATTGCTCCCATTTGAATTGATTAAATATGGTTATGATACGAAAAAATATAATATTCCAAATTTAGGGAATGTTTGGGAGAGGATACACCTGTACTTACCTGTAATGATGTATGAACAAATGCAATTGTGATAATTCGTGAATTGATTCACGAATTATTATAATATTTAGTGATTGTATTCACGAATTATTATGTATTAAGAAATTTGTTAATAAAAACATCATTAAAAAAGATTGTAATCTAAAAATATTATAATAATTTTAGATTACAATCTTTTTTAATGATGATATGATACCAAGACAATTATTCCCAATCTTAGCAGAAAGAGTAAAAAAAGGTAAAGTTTTAGTGCTTACTGGACCTCGACAAGTTGGTAAAACAACTATATTGAGGGCTTTACAAGCTTCATTTACCGAGAAAACGCTTTGGTTAAATTGCGATGAACCCGATGTAAGAAAATACTTAACTGATGTAACCTCCACGCAATTAAATACGCTCATTGGTAATGCTGAAATAATTTTAATTGATGAAGCCCAACGAGTCAAGAATATTGGTTTAACCTTAAAATTATTAGTCGATAATTTTCCTGATAAGAAAGTTATTGTAACGGGTTCATCAGCGTTAGAATTATCTAATGAAGTAAACGAGCCATTAACTGGTAGAAAATTTGAATATAACTTACTGCCAATTTCAGTAGGTGAAATGGTAGATTATACGAATGTTTTGGAAGAAAATCGCCTCATGGAACATCGTCTAATTTATGGAATGTACCCCGAAGTTATCTTAAATGTGGGCGATGAAGCGATAACGCTCAGAAATATCTGTGATAGTTATTTATACAAAGATATTTTTGCTTATCAAGATGTCCGCAAATCGGAAGTTATTACCTCTTTATTGGAAGCACTTGCTTTGCAGGTTGGTTCGGAAGTATCGTATCAAGAATTGGCAATGTTGTTGAAAATAGACCAAGCCACCGTTATCAGATACATTGATTTATTAGAAAAATCATTTGTAGTGTTTCGTTTGAGGGCTTTGAGTAGGAATGTGAGAAACGAAATTGCCAAAAGTAGAAAAATATATTTTTATGATAACGGTATTCGCAACGCCTTAATCAAAAATTATCAGCCTCTATCCTTACGTTCAGACACAGGAGCATTGTGGGAAAACTTCTTGGTCAGCGAGCGTAAAAAGTATCTCATTTACAACGAAAAGCAAGTAAATACCTTCTTTTGGCGAACTACTCAACAGCAAGAAATTGATTATATTGAAGAATCATCAGGAATGTTTGATGCCTTTGAATTCAAATGGAGCGAACATAAAAAAGTAAAATTCCCCATTACTTTTACCAATAATTATCCTATTCACGAAACGAAACTGATTAATCCGAGTAATTATTTGGAGTTTGTGGTGTAATAAAACTGCCTCTCAGAACTCTGAGAGGCAGTTTCGTTTGATTGCCGATAAATTCAAATTAAGATGTTTACTTCTCATAATTCATATCCACATGAATACCCAATAATTTATCTTCGTCTGAACTATCTTTCAGCGTAATAACTTTATTTTTAGTGATAATCTTATCGTATAATTCACTGTTATCAAATTCCTCTTTAATATCTTCCAAGTCATTCTGATTGGCTGAAATTATGTATTGAAAATCATTATCTAAACTTTTTGCATAAGCCGTTTTTAGAAGAATAGCTTTTTGTCGAGGGTCAATACCATCTAGTAACTTACTATCATGAAAAATAAACCTAATATCATGATTATTCTTTGCAAGCATCATAGATAAATCAAAACAGAAAATTTTCACATTACCAACTCCATCTCCTGCATCACTATCAATGTGTGCAGTAACATCATATCTGGTGGTATTTGTGCCTTCATTATTAACGGCTAAAATGCTTCCTGCCTTATCTTGATAGAATGATTTTGATAGTTCACGAAATGAAGTAGCAAAATTGCTTTCGGAAAAACGGTAATCATGTAAATAATTTTGACCTTTAATATTTTGTTCATTTAACTCAATAAGAGTTTCATTTTTCCTTTTTGCCAATAATTCAAGCATATTTTGAGACTCCTTTAATTTATGAGACTCAATTTGTAAATTATTCAATCTACTATTTATAGCCATATATTCGTCTAATGCTCCGTGCTGATTGAGATATACAATTAAATTATCCCTTTCTTTACCTAAGCGAGCTTTTTCTTCCTCAATTTTTTTGAGTTCTTTTTCGAATTTATGTTTTTCAGTATTTAAATTTTTTGTTCTATCAGCTATAATTTTACTATGAAATAACTCGACATCCTCCAACCTCTTTTTTATATTATCTGCAAAATTTAGTTTAACTTCTTCATAAAGTTTAACTACTCCATTTCTTTTTATATCAGGCTGAATATCAAGACTTTTCTTAATGTTTTCAATGGTTTGAATAACAATTTTTGATTGGTAAGCCAAAGCCCCAATATCATAAGTTAATTTATCAGCTTCTTTTCTAATTTTATCATAATCATCCGCTATCTGAAAAATCTTTAATTTTCCTGATAAGCGTTTGATCTCATCATCCAATTCAATGATACGAAGTTGTATTTTTTGATCTTTTGAAAGAGGCTGAAAGATTGGGTCTTTTTCGATAGCATCCTTACTCCTTTTTGTTTGGTCTAATTGTTCTTTTAATCTACTTTTTTCAACAACTAAATCAGTGTTCAAACCCATTAGGTATGAGTTATTTAGTAATTGTAGATATGGTTTTTCTTTTTCTTCAAATCTATCAAATTTTGCATAATCTGCCTTAGTGATACGAAGAAAACGGGCTATTAAGGTTCTGAAAGACAGAGAAGGTATAGTATTATTTAGGAAAAATACTTCTTCACTAAGCATCTGAGTAAATGTTTTTATTGAAACTTTTTTTTCATCAAGAATCACAAATGCTTGATTATCAGTGCTTCTCATTACCCTTCTTTCAAAATTATTAAGTTCAAAATCTAAGGTAAATTCCCAATTAGGCAAGCTATCTTTAAATGCCTTATTTGTACTTGAGCCTAAACAAAAGTCAATAATCGCCAGTGTTAAAGTTTTGCCAACAGAGTTAAAAGTTTTATTACCTCCTTTTTCTTGTGTATCTTGCTTTTCAGCCGCAATTATAGAAAGTCCAGTACGATTGAAAACAATCGACTTAAAACTTGATTTATTTGCACTGAGTTTTATTAATCGCATTTTGTTAAGTAACCTTCTTCGGTTGTTTCAATTAATCCAATAGAATATAAAAAATCTATGGATAAAACTAAGTGGTCAAAATTATGGTAGGCAGGAAAAGTAATAGTATCATTGACTTTACTATATGAATCCCAGAGTTCTTGTAAAGTTTTGGGTATGTCCAATGCAGATAACACATAGCTACCTAAGCCTAAAAGAGACTCTGCAAATTTTATATGTTTATCTGGTAAAATCATTGTGGTTCTTCAAAAATATCACAAGCCTCAAAATAGTATGCCATTAAAATTAAAACAGCCATTTTTACGCTTTGGTTGTCTCTGGGGGATATTTTATTGAATAAATTTATAAAAATAATGTTTGTTTTGTCTTCTATAACTTTAACACTCTCTACTTCTTGTTGATAAAGCGTTATAAATTTTTTCTGTAACTCATTCTTCTCAAAATCACTATTGTATTTAAAATATTGTATTACTTGATAAATAGAATGATGTGCCAATTGTAGATGACTTCCAATGTAATCTGACAATTCGTTATGCTTTATTTTCTTTGTAAAATCTAACTGATCAGGCAAGCTGTTTTCACTAAAATTTGACTCAAAATTCATTAAATGATTGAGAACCTCTGTTAAATAATTAGGTTCTAACACTGTGCTTTGAGGGTTTGGTAAAATTCCGATTATTCTTTGAATTGTATCAATATCTAAACTCAAAACTCTTCTTTCAAGGTCTTTTGTACGAAATAACTCAAATTCTATGCCTACATATTGGGTACGTAAGTCAGCTAATTTTTGATGTATTTCAGGATATAAACCCTTGTAATTATCATTAACAACGAAGTAAATCTTTTTTACTTTTGAAATATTGTCCCAGTAACCAACCAAGCCATCGGCAGATTTTTGTAATTTATTTACCGCAGTAGGAATATTCTTTGAAAGGTCTTCGGGTGCATAACATTGGTAATACTCTCCTGTAACGTAATCAAAGCCGTCATTCTTCTTATCACCTAATGGTCCTTGTGGCTTTACAGGTTGAAAACTTATACTTATTTCCTCCATAGTCCTGATGAACAAGTCTTCGTATGCTTGTCCATCAGAACTTAGAGCCTTATTTTTAAACAATATTTGTGCAAATGTTAATAAGTGGTTCATCATGCCTACTTTAAAAGAAGAACTACAAAAATATATCAAAAAAGTGAAAATTACACTACTCCACCACCGCAACTCCACCCCCTGAATAACTCCGATACTCCCCACGATACATCGCATCCGCAGATACGGGTCCCATTTGGAATTTGCCTTTTGAAACGGCTCTTACTAAATAATAGAACGTTTGTGGTTTGTTGGAAATGTTGGTGAAGAAGTTAATTCTATCGTCTCGAATGTCAAAATGTTCGGGTGTGGTTTGGTCTTTTACCCACACTAAATCACGGTCGGCGGTTAGTCTTGGATTTTCAATTTCTACACCTGCGGGTAACATATCCGTGACAACCACATTATCAACCGCCAATCCGTTGACACTTTGGAGTGTAATTTTTACCACAATTAACTGATTTTGCTTGAATTTTGCTGCTCCCAAAGGTTGCCCAGAACGAGTGTAAAATTGCTTTCTCACCTTCAAAACATTATCAATTTGCTCATATTTTCCCGTGGCACTTAAACCTTCAGCTTGGGCAAAATAGTACAAACTGCCACGTCCTTGCGTGCGGATAACCGACTGATTTCCGATATTTTTAATCAACAAATCATTAGCCGTAAAATTACCCATCACCTTATTACTACTTGAAATAGAAGCCGTTACGGTGCTTGCGTTCGCTTTCTTTGCTAATTTACCCAATGCCAAAAATGCAAAGGCTTGTTCTTGGGTGGTTAAATACGGTTCAGCTTTTAAATTTTGGGATAATTGTCTCGCCAAGGTTGGAATTTGCAAATTATTTGGGTCAGTATCAATCAAGGTATTTAACACCAAAGCCTGATTTCTAATCGGTGAGCTGAAACTTCCGCCCGTTTGCTTTTCGGTAATTTCTGAACCGTAATTTTTTGGGTTAATGGCATTATAACTTTTCACTTCGCCAATCAAACTATACGCTGCTGCCAAGAGATATTTTGAATCGGTGGTGAGTAGCTCCATATTAGATTTGTAATAATTCATTACCGAACGATTAGGCTTGCCTGCCATCGCTAAAACGTACAAGCTATAAATTGTTTCACGAGCCGCAATGACTTTGGTTTCGTAAGTTCCTGTTTCCAAGAAATAATACTCTTTGTCGGTCATTTTAGAGTTTGAAGCCACCGTCAAATATTCAATTAACTTACCCAAAGTAGAGCTATTCACTTGATAATCATTCTTTTGTGATTCTAACAAGAAATGCGTAGCGTAGGCAGAACCCCACCAAGATTCTCGGTCACCACCTTGCCAATACGATAATCCACCGCTTGGTAATTGCATCGTTTCGATTTTATGAATAGCGGCTTCTACATTTGTCCGTGGATTTAATTGACTCTCTCCCGCTTTCATGTACGGCTTTTTACCCGACTGAATCTGTTTGACAAACTCAGAAAAATACAATTGTGGAAAAGCCGTTGAAGTGGTTTGTTCTACGCAACCATAAGGATAATTCAAAAGATTTTGGAACTTGTCCATAAACTGCACCATTGGCGATTTACTCACCGTCATTTCAGTTTTCAATGAACTCGGAATGAAATCATTTACCAAATTTACGTTACCAACTGAACCACCATTTACCACGCCAGCCACCGAAGTTTTCAGTAAAGATGTCGCTGGGCGAATCGTTAATTCTATCTTTTCGGTAAATTTCTCTTTCAATCCATTTACTACTACATTCACCGTTGCGTTGCCAATACTTGGAGCAACTTTCACGGCAAAATAGGCTCTTCCTTCTTTTTCGGCAGGAATTACTAAGGCCTGAGTTTTATTACCAACCACCGATAAACCGCCTGATAATGAAACCGTTGCAGTAACATTGGCATTTTGTTTTGTGGTATTGGTAATATTGACAGGCACTTGAATTTCATCATTTGGCGAAGCAAATCTTGGCAAAGCCGTAGAAATCACCAAAGGGTCAGCGACTTTCATATTTTTAGTTGCCGAACCAAAGGCTTCATCTTTGTAAGCCACCGCCATGATGCGTAAATCGCCCGAAAACTGTGGAATATCAAACTCAAAAGTTGCCTCTCCTCCTACGCCAGTTTTCACAATTCCCGACCAAATTGCCACTAAATTTACCCGTCCATTATTCAGCGGATTTACTCGCTTTTGCATATCGTAACCATCTCCACCAACGGATGAACTTCCAGAAATTGATAATTCTGGGAATAAAAACGGATACAAATCGTAGCTATCAACTTCCAAAGCCTGTTTTTGGTAAAAATGAGCGTAAGGGTCAGGCGTTTTAAAGTTTTTGAGTTGCAAAATTCCTTCATCCACCACCGCAATCGTTAATTCAGTGCTGCCTTTGGTTTTAATGGTTATTCGTTGTTTGGTTTTTGAACGAGATTTTTCAACCACCACAATTTCGATAGGCAATTGATTGTCAAGGTCTTCCACCATCACAGGTGCGTATCCATGAGCAACTGTTAAAGGCATATTTGAGCCATCCATTGGGCGAATCAAAGTCGCTGAAACATAGACATTTGGCAAATGTTCTTTTCCAATTTTGAAACTTAATTCCGCCGATTTCTTATCCGTTTCAATCACAAAATTTTCCAAAACGTAATTTCTTTCAATCGTTACAATCAATTTTCCTGCAAATGGTGTTTTGAAAAGTACCTTCGCTTTGTCGCCAACTGCGTATTTTTCTTTGTCAAATTCCATTTCCACTTTTCCTTCATTATTCACCTCAAAAGAAGAATTTTCCGTTGAACCATATCCGTAGGCATAGAAACTTTGAGCTGTCCAAGATTTTGCACCTTCGCTATGAACCCGAATTTCATACTCGCCCGAAACAGGCGGGGCGTAAGAAACCATTGCCTTTCCACCATCAAAATTCATCGTGCGAGAATAAACAACTTTGGTCTGTTTTTTAGAAGAATATTTCAAGGAATTATCCGAATTTTTTTCGATAACCGTCTGATAATCAAAGCGAACAATTTCTACTCTACCTTTTGCTGCAACTGGTTTTCCATCTTTATTTAAAGAAACCAACGGAATTTGCGTGGGTACATTCGTTCCGATATACGTATCTGGCATTCCGATTCCGTAGAAAACGGACTGCGTAAAAATGTCTAATTTACTCAAACGATTGACTGGGCGACCCGTTTCGTCAAAAACCGTTACATACGTTTTTGCTTCCAAAACGCCCATATTTGCGTAGGTTGCAGGAATTTGAAACGACTCCGAAGCCAAGCCATTTTCATTCGTTACGCCTTCACGAGCAACCATTTCAAAATTGGTATTATCCTGAATATCAAAGATGAAGCCTTTGTATTCTTTCGGTTCAAAAAGTTTACGATTCAAATTTAATTCCATCTGATAATTTCGATTGGATGCGGGAGGTCCGAATAAATTAGTAGCCATTGCGTTAATCTGAATCGTCTCGCCATTCCGATAAAATTCCTTGCCCGCTTTGACATCAACTTTGATACGGTCAGGCATAAATTCCTCAATCGAAATATTCCGAGAAGCCAATAAAACATCATTCGCATTCAGCACTTCCACCACGTATACACCCGTGATAGACGCACGATCGGTCGGCACGGACATTTCAACCGCACCTTGTGTATTGGTCGTTTTTTTGAAGGTTTGAAACTCCTTGCCATTCGGTAAAAGCAAGCGAATTTTTACGGGAATTTCACCCACCGATTCCCAATTATTTTTACGAATAATGGTATTGAAATGCAAGGTTTCCCCTGGACGATAAATATCTCTATCTCCGTAGATAAACGCCTCAAAACCAGAGGTGTTATCTCGCTTTCCTTCCACATCAAAACGTGAAGTTTCAACGTTTGATCCTTCCATGTAGAGGTAATTAAAATCGTCTTCGGTATGAGCCGTAATCATGGCAACATTAAATTTTGTTGCCTTGAAATCCTTGAAAATCGCCATTCCTTTGCTGTCCGTTTTGGCGGTTTGAATCGTTTGATTATTGGACGAAATCAAACTCACTTCCACATTTCCCATCGGCTCAGCAGTTTTTATGGAGTTTGCAAATACAACTACTTCATTTTCAGAAGATTTCATGATCATTCCGATGTCCGAAATACTCACTAATTTAGTGGCTTGGTTGTAATATTCATCATTAGAATTAACAGAAACAATATAGATTCCTTTGATGGCATTTTGTTCTGGTAATGACAAATTCAAGGCACGAACATTTTTTGCTTTTGCCAAGTTTGCTGTCTCAACTGTCTTGTTCACAATCACGTCAGAAAACTGCCCTGCTTCGTCGGTATCGTAATTATAATTTGCAGGAGAATTACCTCCTTCTTCATTATAATCCTCATAACTTTCGTAGCGTCTTTCCTTCAAGAAGTGTAAAATATTATTCTCATAAATCTTCGCAATTCTCACATTTACTTTGGGTGTATTGACAATATTTATAGCAATATTTTTATTTCCTTTTGATGATAAATAAATGGCTTTTTTATTGACAAATCCAATCGAAGCGGGCATTGCTCCGAAATATAAATCTTTTACGTAATCATCTGATAATGAAGCCCCTAAAACGCCTTTTGCTTCTTTATTTATCGTTAAAACATAATTGTCTGCCTCATTAAAATCTCCTCTGATAATGAATCCGTTTTCCGTAATTTCTGCCTTTGTGTCAAGTATTGGCGTTTTAGGTTTTGCCTTTGCAGGAGCGGGCGTTTGTTCAATGGCATTCCCCAAAGAATCATATACGTAAACAGGTTCAACAACAGGTTCAGCTTCCGAAGCTCCGTTAATTTCAATTTTATAAATTTTCTCTAAATCAGAGACATTAAGCGTTTGATTAGTAATCACTTTCACATACCCTTGATTGTTCTCAAAGTTGTGTTGCACATCCGTAATTTCAAGGGTTTTTATATCGGGTAATGTTGTTTCAAAAGACAACTCTGTGTCAGTTTCATGCTTAGAATTGGGCATTGAAAGTCCTTTCTCTAACGTAACTTTTAATGATTTTCCATCACCGTCCGAGATGCCTTTTAATTTCAACGAAATACCCTGAGAAGAACCCGTTTGGTTTAAAGAAAAATCATATTTTTTATCATCTGAATCCTTAACAGTCAGCATTTTCGCTACTTCTTGGGGATTAACGGGATAATTAAAATTCAGTTTCAAAACGGCAGCACCTTGTCCATCCTCTCGAGATTTTGTCCAATAGCTTTCCACATTTTCTAATTTCAAATAAGGCGTATGAAATTTAATTTTATCAGAACTCAGTCCATATTTTTTCTCAGATTTTGCCGTAACGGATTTATTGATGGTAGCCGTATATTCAGTGGCAGGTTCAAAACCAACGGCTGGCGAAAAAACCAGTTCATTGGTGGCTATCCACTTGAATTTCCCTTCTACTTTGGGGGAAATTTCGAGGTAAGGTTCAGCTTCCCAAGTGTTCAAATCAGTATCACGCACAAGGTCTTTATCAAACGTAAATACCAGATTTTGAGCCAGTTGCACTTCGCCTTCAAAGTTCATACTCGACACAGAAACGTTATCGAATTTAGAACAAGAAACCAAAAAGAAGAGAGAAAGAATTAGGGAATAAACAGTTTTTTGAGGAAAACGAAATGTGGTTTTCATGAAGGGATTGTCGGTTTCAGAAACCGAGAAATTGTATGGTTGAAATAATAGTAGAAGTTCAGAAAAGTTTTAATGATATTCAAGGATTTGGGTGGAAATCTTTTAAGCGGTCGAAATAATATAACTCAAAACAAATTTTAAATCACAAAAAATGAGATTAAGATTACAAGGTTGATTTGCTACTGTAGCTCGAAATAGTATTTCGAGAACCGAGTACAATTATTCGTCCGTTCTCGAAATACTATTTCGAGCTACAGTAGCAAATCATAAACTATTTCCCATAATATTTAATTTAAAAAAATTGTCCATTTCATCACCTCATAAATAATTATCATTAATAAAAGTATGCGGATAATCACGCCAGTCTTTCACTAAACCTGCCTTTACAGAGTTCTGAGCTGTATAATGAATAATATTCTTAAATTCTTTTTCATTCCTTATCAAGTGGTCATAACTTTCACGTTGCCAAAATTGTCCTTCCCTATTTAATAAAATATTTGATTGTCTGGCGGTGTGCCGTTTGATAGACTGCATAACAGTTGTAACCGTTTCTGTATAATTTTCTGTATCCCACGTGTCAATTATTAAATGAATGTGGTTTGACATAATCGTAAATCCCACTAAATCATATCTCTTTTTATCCCAATAATGCAACGTATCACTTACAATTTTTGCAATTCCATCTTGCTTCAACCAATGATTTCCTTCAGCATTATTATCCAAATATTTGTCAAAATTGGCAAAATTACGTTACCATTGTTTTCCTATCTGAATCTTTCTTTCATCGGGACACAAATAATTTTCTTCAATGAATTTTACAGCAAGTTTTTGCTCTAATTCAAATTGCTGAATTACACTTTGTGGAACGCTATCAACCAATCTTGTGGTAATAAATAATTTATTTCCAAGTGGTAATTTATGGGGTAAATTTCGCCAATAGTATTCTTGAAAAATCATGTGGTTATCATTTTAATTCTAAGCAGCTATTATATCATTTTACCCCAAAAACGCCACCAATTTCTCAAAAGCCCTCGCTCGATGAGAAATTTCCCCTTTCTCTGTCAAAGACATTTCAGCAAAAGTTGTGTCATATCCTTCTGGAACAAAAACAGGGTCATATCCAAAGCCTTCTGTGCCTCTTAATTCGCTAATAATTCGCCCCTTGATGTTTCCTTCAAACTGTGAAATTTCTCCGTTTTGAATCAAAGTAATGACCGTTCTAAATCGTGCAGAACGGTCGGTTTTATCCGCTAAATTCTTTAACAACAAATTGATATTATCAGCATGGCTTCGTTGTGGTCCTGCATAATGAGCCGAGTCAACGCCAGGCTCTCCACCAAGTGCATATACTTCTAAACCTGAATCATCGGCAAAACAATTTACTTGATAATGGTCGGAGAGATATTGTGCTTTTTGTAAGGAATTGGCTTCCAAAGTATTCCCCGTTTCTGGTAATTCTTCTTTGCAGCCCATTTCTGCAAGGCTGATTAATTCAAAACTATCGCCCAAAATGGCTTGAATTTCTTCCAATTTATGGGCGTTATTTGTGGCAAAGCAAAGTTTTTTTTTCATAATTTTTTAACGTAAAAAGCCCTCTCATGATGAAAGGGCCTATATTTTATAACAAAGAAATAATTTTATTTTACTCCTGTAACTTCCATTTCAAAAAATAATGGCGTATAACCTGGAATACTCCCGTTTCCTCCATTGCCATATCCCAGAGACGATGGAAATATGAACACTCCTTTATCTCCAACTTTCATCAGCTTTGCTGCTTCTTGAAAACCTGCAATTGCTCCTGCTTGTCCAACCAGAAAAGAAAAACTACCTCCATCAAACTTATCTGTGTATGAAGGGAAACCATTGGAATCAGTTGATTTATTTTGGTATAAAAATCTACCTGTGTACGCTACTGTAGCCGTTTTATTATTTTTGACAGTATCACCAGAAGCACTAATTTTAGTAATTAAATATTGCAAACCCGAAGCCGTCTTTTTAACTGGCAGGTTTGGAAATTTTTCTTTCACATATTCATCTATCTGTTCCGTTTCATTGCGTGTCGAAACCAAAGTTGCCGTTAAAACGGTTGGTTGTGAAGAGTTACTGGTGGATGGAAAAACAGCAACACTTTTTTCCCCTTCCTTCATTAAAGCAGCCACAAAATTTAATAACGGTCTATTAGTAATACTTGAAGGGTATAAAAGAAATGTTGCAGGAATATTGCGAACTATGGCAGTAGAGTCTAATATTTTACCTTCCAAATCTGTATAAACATAGTGCAATTTAATGTGTTCATTTGCTTGGGGAACTCTACCAGTCGGTTTTGCCAATGTTGTTGCGTAAAAAATATCATCGGAGGTTCTCGTGAAAGTCACCCCTTTCGAAGTTCCGTAAGCATTAATTTTATTAATTGTTTCAGCAGTTACTTCATTTGTTGGTGTTGGCTCTGTAGCAGTAGTACAAGCTACTACTAAACCCATCAAACCAAATATCAATCCTGTGTATATATTTTTCTTAATCATCGCATTATTTGTCTTTTAGGGCCACTATTTCAACATCAAATATAAGCGGTGTTTCGGGTGGAATTGTATTACTGGTATTACTATAACCTAAGGGAGAGGCAAAAATAAACGTTGCTTTTTCTCCTAATTTCATTTTGTTGAGACCGACAATGAATCCTCTAACAAACCCAGTAGTTGCACCTACAGTGTAACTAAGCGAATCCGTTTTCCCCACATTTGTGTCAAATACTTTCCCGTTCAAATATTTACCAGTGTATTTTATTTTTGCAATTTTACCCGCAATTAAATCACTCACTCCTTCTTTGACACGAATGTATCGCACACTTTCTGTTGTTTTTTCAGTTACTGTAATGTTATTTTTGGCAACATACGCATCAATATCAGCTTCTTCACTGTAAGATTTATAAAATGAAATATCACAACGAATTGGTGAATTAGCTGGCAAATTTGGAAAAGCTTGTGAATCTCCTGCCAAAGTTGAAGGCAAAATAAAAGTAGCTTGCTCTCCCTCACGTATGTACGGAAGCATCTTTAAAAAAATATTAGTATTGCCACCA
Organism: Arcicella sp.; assembly: GCA_043769985.1. GTDB lineage: Bacteria > Bacteroidota > Bacteroidia > Cytophagales > Spirosomataceae > Arcicella. The sequence goes on along the minus strand of JAYVIV010000068.1, from coordinate 12,813 downwards.
TTATTAAAAAATATAAATGGCTGATTTTTTAAGATTGAAGAACTATCAATACCAGTATCATTTAAACCTTTAATGACGTAATGCAAACGAACAGTATCTCCCAAAACCATTTGTCTTCCGCTCGGATTTGACTTTGTAATTACGTAATAAACACCATTGCTTGCTTTCTGAGTGGTTAGTTTTTTAGCACTAATATATTGCTGAATTTTAGTTTCGTTTTGTTGCAGGATAATATCGTCTTCCAAAGTCACTTTTGAAAGACAAGAACTCAACGAAACGAATATTGTTGCAAACAACAAAACTTGTAATAATCTGATTTTCATTATATTATCTCGGTCTTCGAGACGTGATTTTAGTTCCTAAATAAAACGCAAAGTAACTACATTGATTGCGTTTTCTGAAGTTAAAAACTGTTAAACTGTTAAGGAGAAAAGGAAATGGGAGGAATGGAAACAGAAAAAATCCTGCGATTCTCCCCTTTCTCCATTCCTCCTTTCTCCATTCCTCCCTTTATTGTCCCTTTTTGAAATCCAATAATTCTACTTCAAATACCAAAGGTGTATTGGCTGGGATTGGTCCACCGCCTTGCTCACCATATCCGATGGCAGGAGGAATAACGAAAGTTGCTTTTCCACCTTTTTTCATCATCATCAAAGCCTCATTGAAACCTGGAATCATTTGTCCGATTGGCATATCAACGGGTGTCTTGCTTTGGTCGAAAATCTTTCCGTCAAAGAATTTACCGATGTAGTTAGTCTTACAAACATCACCATTCTTTGGGCTATCGCCTGTTCCTTCGGTTTTCACAGAGTACTGCAAACCCGAAGCAGTAGTTTTGAAAGGTAATCCTGTTTTCTTCACATAATCAGCAATCATTTGTGGTAATTGTGCCTTACGTGCATCTGCCTCAACTTTAGCTTTTGCTTGCTCAACTGCCATATCTTTATCAAACTCTGCTTTTGACTGAACCTTCAAAATCTTCACTGAATATTTAATGTCAGTTCCTTTTTTCAAGAACGGAGGTAATTGCTGTCCACCTTTTGAAATTGAATCAACTGGTACGTAGATTGTTGCACTATCGCCCACTGCCAATAAACGCAATCCATCTTGCAAAGAACCTTTATACCCCGCCTGACCCACTGGCTGAACCATGTCACGAGCAGGTTTTGTTACGTCAATTTGCTCTTGAAGCAATGAATCTGAGCCTGTTTTGATTCTAATTAAAAATGAAACAATGTCACCTTCTTTCAATTTTCTGGCTTTGTCGTCGTGGCTATGAATCTGAATTTTTACGCCTTCTTTTACTTCAATTTTGTTTTTGTTACACCCTACCAACATACTTGCGGCAAGCATTACTACACTTAGTTTTCTGAACATTTTTTTGTTTGTTATTCGTTAGTTATTTGTTACTGGTTATCTGTTATTAGTTACTGGCTTACAGTTATTGGGATTTGGTCTGATAACCAATAACCAGTAACTAACTCTTCACTGCTAAAAGCATTTCTTGATATTCGGGTAAAATACTCATTAATTTCTCCACGGTTCCAGCCAAACCAATACCGGTAGTTTTACCTCCCGAAGCATTTTTATGCCCACCACCACTGAAATGTTTTGAGGCAATCTGATTTACAGCAAACTCTTTCACCGAACGGAAAGACATCTTCACGGCTTCTGGTCTGTCCACGATAATGATTGACATTACTATGCCTTCAATCTGCAACCCGTAATTCACAATCCCTTCAGTATCACCAGTTTGAGAATTAAATCTTTTCAATTCTTCTTCCGTAACGGTAAAATAAGCTACCCTGTATTCAGGTAGAACAACTAATTTTTCGGATAAAACATAACCCAAAAACTTCATTCTTTCCACCGTTGAACTGTCATAAATTCTTCTGTGAATTAGGTTTGTATTCACGCCCAATTCCATAATATCCGCCGCAATTCTATGAACAGTTGGCGTGGTGCTTGGATGGCGGAAAGAACCTGTATCGGTCATAATCCCTGCATATAAGCACTCGCAAATTGGAACGTCTAACAAATACTTTTCATCCATTAATTCAATTAACTGAAAAATCAATTGAGCTGTTGCTGCTGCTTTGGTATCGTGATAAACAAATTCCGCAAAATCTTCTGGAAAAGTATGATGATCAATCATGACTTTTATTGCTTTTGATTGCCTTACTTGTTCCGCCATTGCTTCAATCCTTGCTAAAACTGAAAAATCGAGGCAAAATATAACGTCGGCATTGGCAATAAGATTGTTTGTTTTACCACGAATTTTATAATTCTCGTAATTCATAACCTCCTCATTTCCACTCATCCAGGCAATAAAACTTGGATAATCGGAAGGCGTTATGACCGTAACTTTATGACCTTTCTTTTTGAGGTATCCCGCCAAACCCAACGATGAACCAAGCGCATCAGCATCTGGCTTGAAATGAGTTGTAATCACAATGTTTCGGGGCGTATTGATTAACTCACGAAAGGCTTCAAAATTTTGCATTGATATTGAAAAATGGATTTGTCCTTGAAGGCAAGTAGTTGGCATTGATTAGCAGTCAATATTAAGTCTCGAAATTATTTTGCAATTATCTCATAATGAGTATATTATGAATATTTTATACTTACTGCCTACTATAAACTGACTTTTACTGCCCACTTTCCCAACCCTTAAAACCTAATTATAAACCACAAAGTTAGGTAGAATTATTCACAAAAAAGACGGTAAGGTTTCTAAAACAGTTTAGGTTGCGTAATTTTGTAGAAATTTTTTAATTACAACACAAAAACACCATTTCATGGCAACTAACAGAACATTCACAATGATTAAACCTGATGCAGTGGCAGACGGTAACTCAGGTGCAATTATTAAAATGATTGAAGAGGCAGGTTTCCGAATTGTAGCAATGAAGAAAACTTTATTGACACAATCACGGGCGGGCGAATTTTATGCGGTTCACGAAGGAAGACCTTTCTACGGAGAATTATGTGAGTATATGTCGTCTGGGGCAATTATTCCAATGATTTTGGAGAAAGACAACGCAGTAGCTGATTTCCGTTTATTAGTAGGAGCAACTGACCCATCAAAAGCTGACGAAGGAACAATTCGTAAAATCTTCGCAAAATCAATTGGAGCAAATGCCATTCACGGGTCGGATTCTGACGAAAATGCAGCGATTGAAGGAAGTTTCTTCTTTGGTGGATTGGAGCAGTTTTAGTAGGCAGTAGAAAATAGTTGGCAGTATGCAGTCAGGAATAATGCAGTACTAATTTTAAGAATAACGTAGGCTGGGTTTTGAACCCAGCCTACGTCCTAAGTAAAAAAGTTTACTTTAATATTTCTTCCACACTTATTTCAAAATCATCTAAAACGGGCTGAGCTGAACAGATATCTGTACTTGTACAAATTATTATATCTTTCAGAGAGGTATAGACTTCTACCATATCTTGATCAGGCATAATCAACCACACAACCTTCACACCATTTTTAAAGTATTCTCTCAGTTTTATCTTAATTTCATTTATCTGATCGAATGTTGAGATAACTTCTATACAAAACTCAGGAATTGGCTCATCGTTTTCGTCACTTCTTATTTGTTCATTCGTAAAATAAGCTAAATCTGGTCTTCGCAATTGGATTCCTGCGGGCGGCGTTCCGCTTATTTGTATGTCTTGCTGACAAATTAATTGTCCGTTTGCTTTTTTAGCTTTTGTTTTATCGAAAAAATTATTGAGATTTTGAATTAGCCTCAGGTGCTTTCTTTTCATTCCTGTAAATTTGATTAATTCGCCATCATTCCACTCATATTTGAACCCATCATTAGGCTCCCAACGAATGAATTCCTCCAAAGTATGAGGAACTTCAATTGTTAATATGTCTTTCGTGTGTACCATTTCTTTAATTTTATTAAGATATAATTTAAGAAACTTTACTCAAATATTAAATTAAGTCTTCTCCTTATCATAAGCATCTGAATCGCCCAAATCCTCTCCCATTATTTTATTTGCTGCTTTTTTAAGGCTTCCAAAAATATTCCAACCTCCTTTTTTCTTTTCAACCTCTGCACTTTTTTTGCCGTTATTACTACTTCCATTTAAAGGATGAATAACGGGAATTGGAACGATGATTGGCGGTGCATCTTTACGTAAGTCTTTGTATAAATCCTCCCGCTCGTCCATGTCTTTAATTCCTTTCCAAACCAAACCGACGGCAGTTGCATAGGTTGGATTTTTTATTTCTTCGGTAAGGGTTTTTCCTAAATTTTCGTTAGGGTGTCCAATTCTCACATCACGACCAGTCACCCGCTCGAACAATTCACCTATATATGACATCTGCACGCTTCCACCTGTGAGAACAATTCCGCAATTCAAACGATTCCCGTATCCACAACGGCTAATTTCTGCTTCTACTAAGGCAACAATTTCTTTCAAACGTTCTTCAATAATTATCCCAACATTTTTCACAGAAATGGTTTTTGTTTTACGTCCATTAACTCCTGGAATCGTAACAACTTCTTCCACTGATATTTCATCGGCAACGGCACAGCCAAATTTCACTTTCAGCTGTTCAGCATATTCAGTTGAAATGCCACAACCTTGTTCAATATCCGCAGTGATTGCATCTCCTGCAAAAGGCAAAACCGCAATATGACGAACGATTCCTTTGTGGAAAATTACAATTTCTGTCATACCACTACCAATATCGACTAAACAAACGCCACTTTTCTTCTCTTGAGGAGTAAGCACGGCCAAGGAGGCGGCAAAGGCAGAGAACACTAATCCTCCTTCTATTTCAATCTTTTCTTTGGCACTTTCAATACAACGTTTTGTTTTGTCAAACTCTCCTTGCGGAGACGTTATCATCATAAAATCACCTTGCAACTTCAAGCCACTGATGCCAACTGGATCGTAGATATTACCAATTGAATCCACAAAATACTCCTGCGGAAGTGTATGAATAATCGCATTTCCTTTGGAAATAAAAGTTCGCTTTGCATCATTGGCAACTTGGTCAACGTCCGTAACTGTCACTTCTTCTCCCTCTGTTTGTCTGGTGATGATAGCACGGTGCTTTGTAATATGAATGTTGGGGCCTGCTACACTCGCAAAAACACCTCTAATATGAATATTTGCTTGGTTTTCAACTTGTTCAATTGCTGACTGCACGGCTTCAATGGTTCTATTGACGTTCAAAACGACACCCTTAGACACCTGACCAGTTGTGTCAGCTTTACCCAAACCAAGGATTTCCAGCTTGCCCAAATGGTCAAGTCTGCCAGCAACAACGTTTACTTGCTTGCTGCCTATGTCAAGTCCAACAATTATTTCGCTCATGGGAGGGTAGTTTTTTATTTAGTTGTTAGGTATTAGATGTTGGGGATTAGGGATTTAACTTATGAATGTGTGCAAAAAATCAATATTATGAATTTTCCACAAACCTTCAATTTATTAATTCCACTACCCCCCAATCCCTAACCCCCAACCCCTATTACTCACATACAATCTGATTTCTGTATTTTACGCTAATCTTTTTATATTTATCCCACCCTTTTGATGGAAGAATTTCTTTGTACAACAATTTCAATTTCTTAAACTTAGCCTCTATTTCAATTCCCATCCCAAATTCAATTAGATGATTGCCGATTTCTGGAACGAGTGTTACGCCACCATCTTTTTCAATAATCAATTGCGTTATCTGGGCTTTCCAAAAAGCATCTTCATTGATGGCATTGATAAGGTCAAGAATTGGTTTATTCTTTTCTCCTTTTAAGCTGTGTGTTAGTTCAAAATAACTGCCCGATAACAACAGAGTTCTAATAGTGTAATGCGTTGAAATACCAATCAATTGTCCTTTGTTTGTAACGTAATCATTTGGTCTATTGTTACTTACTATACGGGCAATCGGGGTATGTTCTTCTATATCTACGGCTAATTCACCACTCAAATCACGGTGGACTTGACAGCTTTTAACGAGTCTATTAGCTCTTACTCTTTCTTCAATTCTTTTGAAACTAATTCTATCAAAAGGTTTTCCTTCTGGACTATCAACAACATTTGGGGCGATTAATAAATAAATTTCGTGGGGTGTGATTAGGCGGTTTTCATTGTTTCCTTCAATCACAATGGTGATTTTTTTGCATTTCTGAAGACGATGAATATTTTCCGCAAAAACCACAAGCGACAGTGAAACACCCGCCAATACTGCGAACCATATCCATTTTTTAAACTTCAGTAAGGATTTCAAGACGATAATATCAATAAATTGGACTGTAAAGATGGTTGTTTTTTCATTCTTTTGACGGAAAAATAAATAAAACTGTACGAAATTAAAAAAAAATACCTAAAAATTAGCAAATTTTTATTAAATGGAAAAATGAATATGAAACAAAGTTGTTTTTAGTATTAGAAAATTCATATTAAAACATCTAAATTTATTAAATTTTAGGTTGAAATTAATTCATTTATTTGGGCGTATTGCAACAGCATAATCGTCTTCGCATCCTTAATTTCGCCCGTTTTAATCATGTCAAGGGCATTTTTGAAGTCTAATTCCAACACGTCAATTTCTTCCTCATCTTCCACTCCGCCGCCGTCATTAACTTGTTGATTCTTACTGTATTTAGCCACAAAAAAATAAAGTATTTCTGTTACAGAACCAGGCGACATATATGCCTCAAGAATTCTCTCAACCTCATCAATTTTGTAACCCGTTTCTTCTTGCGTTTCTTTTTTGATACAATCCTCTGGATTATCAGCATCCAATAATCCTGCACAAGCTTCAATCATCATTCCATCTGGATTACTTCCGTTTAGATAAGTCGGCATTCTGAACTGTCGAGTTAGAATCACGGTTTTAGATTCGTTGTTATACAACAAAATGACCGCTCCATTTCCTCGGTCATAAGCCTCCCGACTTTGCGTTAGCCAAGTACCATTTTTTTGCAAGAATTCGTAGGTAACTTTTCTTAAAGTGTACCAATTATTTGAGAGAATTTCGGTTTTTACATTCCTGATTTTATCGTTCATTTTGCGTTTTATTCGTTTGAGCTATTTCCCAATATTTCCTAATTTATTACAAATTAGGAAATATTAAAATAAATTGTGAATATCAGCTTAGTTTTACAGGCTTAGGTATTTCGTTTCCCCGTTTTACTAATTCTTCAAATTGATTACTCTTATAATACTTCTGTTCTTTTGCATTAACTTTGGAAATTTCGATATAGCCTAAGTTTATTAATCCAATTATATCCATACGAGCGGTCTGATTTGATACTCCGTTTCGATTTTCGATTTCTTTTACATTAAATACCCAATCTGGATTATCATGTAATTCTTTCAAAATTATCGCTTGTCTTGTATTGACGCTAAACAATTTCTGGAAATCAATCATTTGCCGCTTTTCTTGAATTTTCTTACTGATATAAGTTTGCAAACCTTCCAATGCTTGTTTTAAGGTAATCAATTGATAATGAACAAAATATGTCAAGTCGTTATCGTCTGTTTCAGTATAAACAAATGCTTTATAATACTTATTTTTTGATTGTGCTATTATTCTGGAAATGGATAAATATTCTACTAACCAATATCTTTTTTTCAATAAATACCAATAAAAAATGGTTCTTGCTGTTCTACCATTTCCATCACCAAATGGGTGAATAAAGGCAATCATAAAATGTAGAATACTGGCTTTAACAATTGGGTGAATGAAATTTCCATCAATATCTTTATTGAAAAAATCACAGATTGCTCTTATCAAATCTTCTAATTCTTCTGATGATGGTGGCGAATGAACAATTTCCCCATCTATTGAATCAACGACATCAACATCATTAGAATCCCTAAATTTTCCTTCATATTCTGGATTGTCCAAAGCATTTTTAGTAATCTTACTTTGTATTTCACAGAGTAATTCAGGAGTCATATCTTGAAACCTAATTTCGGATAAATATCTGATTGTCTGATAGTTATTTAAAATCATTTGTTGAGATCTATCTTTTGGAGTCTGATTTTGCCGTAACATTTCTTTAGCAACTTTGCGAGTGGTAACTGCACCCTCTATTTGACTTGATGCGATAGCTTCTTCCATGATAGAGCTTATTAGGTATTTATTTTTGTCTTGGTCAGGCAAAACATTATGTCCACCTAATTGTCCGCCTAATTCCAAATCAAATCTGTGTAATAATTCTTGAAGATGAGGAGTGATGAAATAGTTGAAACTATATTTTCCAAATAATACTTTTTTAGAACCAATTGCTCTAATCATTTTCAAAGTACTCCAAAGTGTATCATGTAAAACTCCATTTGGAACAGGTTGGTATTTTACTTTATCCCAGTATAGATAATCTCTATTACATTTTTCAATTAATTCTAAAATTCCGACCTTTTCCATAATAGCTCCTAAATCGCCTACAAGATTTGCAAAACTATTCGATTCAATATTTTTATTCGGAGGCAATTCTATTTTTTTCATAATATGTCCTAATTTGTTATAAATTGTGAAATATTAGCAAATGTATAAAAATCTCCTAATATGTCATAATTCATCACAAATTAGGACATATTAGGAAATCCACAGACAAAAAACCCTCTCAGAACTTAATCCAAGAGGGTTTTTAATATTCAATCTATAACCTACACCGACCAACGAGCCTTACGATATGAAGCTGAACCTGCCTTCTCGGCAACCGTTTTTGCTTCTTTCGATGCCTCCACTTGCTGTAACTCCTCTTTTGAAGTAATTACATAGTCTAAGTATTTACGTACCCCAGTTCCCGCTGGGATTAAGTGTCCTACGATTACGTTTTCTTTCAAGCCATCTAAAGTATCTGCCTTCGCACGAATTGATGCTTCTGACAATACTTTCGTTGTCTCTTGGAATGATGCCGCTGAGATAAACGAATCAGTTCCCAAAGATGCTTGTGTGATACCTTGCAAGTTTGGATGTGAAACGGCTGGTTCAGCATCACGAACCGTTACGATTTTCAAGTCACGACGCTTCAATGATGAGTTTTCATCACGTAACGCACGAGCCGATACAATCATACCCACTTTCATGTGTTCCGAATCTCCCGCTTCCATTACCACTTTTTGGTCAGTAATTTTGTCGTTTTCCTCACGGAATAAGAATCTATCAACGTTTTGTCCGTTCAAGAACATTGTGTCTCCTGATTCATCAATAATCACCTTCTGCATCATTTGACGAACGATTGACTCAATGTGTTTATCGTTAATCTTCACACCTTGAAGACGATATACATCTTGGATTTCATTTACCAAATATTCCTGTACCGCTGTTGGTCCTTTGATTGCTAAAATATCCGATGGCGTGATAGCACCGTCTGAAAGTGGAACACCTGCACGCACAAAGTCGTTATTTTGAACCAAAATATGTTTCGACAATGGCACCAAGTATTTACGCTCTGCACCGTCTTTGGCACGTACATAAATCTCACGATTACCACGTTTGATACCTCCCAACGTAATTACTCCGTCAATTTCAGAAACAACTGCTGGGTTAGAAGGGTTACGAGCCTCAAATAATTCCGTCACACGTGGAAGACCACCCGTAATATCACGAGTTTTACCTGCCGCACGTGGAATTTTCGCCAAGATTTGTCCTGGTTTGATTTTCGCACCATTTTCAACTGCCAAACGAGCCGCTACTGGCACGTTATAAATTACTGGCTCTTCTGCACCTTTGATATTGATGATGATGGCAGGGTTTTTAGTCTTATCTTTCGATTCGATAATTACCTTCTCACGTAATCCTGTTTGCTCATCGGCTTCATCCTTATAAGTAATGTTTTCTTCGATGGCATCAAATTCCGCTTTACCTTCAACTTCTGAAAGGATAACCGCATTATATGGATCCCAAGCACAAATCTCCTCACCTTTCGTTACGGTTTGTCCGTCTTTTACTCTCAAATAAGAACCGTAAGGAACGTTATTTGAGATATAAACTTGTGTTTGATTCGCTGCATTCAAGATTTGAACCTCACCCGAACGACCCATCACAATTTCAACTGGTTTCCCTTCTGAATCGGTTGATGTTACAGTCTTAACCTCTTCAAACTTGATGATACCGTCAAATTTAGCTTTGATAGTTGCATCCAACGTTACGTTTTGAGCTGTACCACCCACGTGGAATGTACGCAATGTAAGCTGTGTACCTGGCTCACCGATTGACTGTGAGGCAATTACACCCACGGCTTCACCGATACTTACCATTTTACCCGTTGAAAGGTTACGTCCATAACATTTCGCACAAACACCACTACGAGTTTCACAAGTTAATACCGAGCGAATTTCGATGTAATCAATCGCAGTATCATCTACGCTAAGGGCTGCTTTTTCGTTGATTTCTTCACCCGCTGTGATTAATAATTCATTCGTAACTGGATCATAAACATCATGGATAGATACACGACCTAAGATACGCTCCGACAATGGTTCGATAATTTCTTCGTTGTCTTTCAAAGCCGAAACTTGTAATCCACGAAGCGTTCCACAGTCAGTTTCGTTGATAATAACGTCTTGGGCAACATCATGCAAACGACGAGTTAAGTAACCCGCATCGGCAGTTTTCAAGGCAGTATCGGCAAGACCCTTACGAGCACCGTGCGTTGAGATGAAGTATTCAAGTACATCAAGACCTTCCTTAAAGTTAGAAAGAATTGGGTTTTCGATGATTTCACCTACCGAACCTTGTAAGTTCTTTTGAGGTTTTGCCATCAAACCACGCATACCACCTAATTGACGAATTTGCTCACGAGAACCACGGGCTCCAGAGTGCATCATCATGTAGATTGCATTAAATCCTTGCTTATCATTCTCCATTTGGTTCATCAAGGTATCAGTAATTTTCTTGTTTACTGATGTCCAGATGTCAATAACGGCGTTATAACGCTCATTATCGGTAATTAAACCCATCAAATAGTTTTCTGTAACGGCAGCAACGTCAGCTTTCGCTTTAATTACTAATTCAGCTTTTTCAGTTGGCACGATAATATCGCCAAGACCCATTGAAAGACCGCCTTTAAATGCCATTTGGAAACCTAATTCCTTAATATCGTCCAAGAATCTGGCAGTACGAGCAACTCCTGAAATCTTGAATACCTGAGAAATAATTTGCTGTAATTTCTTTTTCGTTAAAAGTTCGTTGATAAAACCAACTTCTTCTGGCACGCAAAGATTGAACAAAATACGTCCTGCAACAGTCTCAACCATTTCTGATTTCAATGTTCCATCATCTTGACGAACTTTGGTTTTCACGGTGATATTAGCGTGTTTCGATACAACACCTTCGTTCATTCCGATTACAACTTCCTCAAAACCATAAAACTTCATACCTTCACCTTTCACTTCATATTCTGGTGTATGTCTGCGTCCTTTCGTTACGTAGTATAAACCAAGAACCATATCCTGAGAAGGCACCGTAATTGGAGCTCCGTTGGCTGGGTTCAAAATATTGTGTGAACCTAACATCAATAATGAGGCTTCCAAAATTGCTTCTTGTCCCAATGGAACGTGAACCGCCATCTGGTCACCATCGAAATCCGCGTTAAAGGCGGTGGTTACGAGCGGGTGTAGTTGAATAGCTTTTCCTTCAATTAGTTTAGGCTGAAAGGCCTGGATACTCAAACGGTGCAGTGTTGGGGCACGGTTCAGCATTACAGGGTGTCCTTTCAATATATTTTCAAGAATGTCCCAGATCACCGGCTCTTTTTTATCTACCAGTTTACGGGCACTCTTTACAGTTTTTACAATACCACGTTCAATCAGCTTGCGGATAATAAACGGCTTAAATAATTCAGCCGCCATATCTTTTGGTAATCCGCACTCATGCATTTTCAGTTCTGGTCCAACTACGATTACCGAACGACCAGAATAATCCACACGTTTACCCAACAGGTTCTGGCGGAAACGGCCTTGTTTACCTTTCAATACATCGGATAAAGATTTCAGTGCTCGTCCGCCTTCGGCTTTCACCGCATTGGATTTACGGCTGTTATCAAATAATGAATCGATGGCTTCCTGAAGCATCCTTTTTTCGTTCCTTAAGATCACTTCCGGTGCCTTGATCTCCAGCAAACGCTTCAGACGGTTGTTCCGGATGATTACACGACGGTACAGGTCATTCAGATCTGAAGAAGCGAAACGGCCACCATCCAGGGGAACGAGTGGACGTAATTCAGGTGGAATAACAGGAATATATTGCATTACCATCCACTCAGGACGGTTTGTAATACGGCTATTAGCATCTCGGAAAGCCTCCACTACGCTAAGGCGCTTCAGTGCGTCGGCCTTACGTTGTTGTGAAGTTTCAGTAGCTGCGGCATTGCGCAGGTCATAGCTCAGCTGGTCGAGGTCAATTCTTTGCAGCAGGTCATGCACCGCTTCTGCACCCATTTTCGCCATGAACTTGTTCGGATCTTCATCCGGCAGGTACTGGTTATCTTTTGGCAGTGTTTCTAATATATCGAGGTATTCTTCTTCAGTTAACAGGTCACCCACATTCTGACCCTTATCGGTACGGATACCGGGCTGGATCACCACAAATCTTTCATAATAAACAATGCTCTCGAGTTTCTTGGAGCTCATACCCAACAGGTAACCAATTTTGTTTGGCAGGCTTTTGAAGTACCAGATATGTACTACAGGCACTACCAGTTTGATGTGGCCCATACGCTCGCGACGTACTTTCTTCTCGGTTACTTCTACCCCACAACGGTCACACACGATACCTTTATAACGGATACGCTTGTACTTTCCGCAAGCACATTCGTAGTCTTTTACCGGTCCAAAAATTCTTTC
>JAYVIV010000067.1:0-20342 GCA_043769985.1 Arcicella sp. | reverse complement strand
CATAAAGAAAGTCAGTAGCAAAAACGCCACATCGCACATCGCTGTCATGTCGAGAGAAACGCTTTGTCGTTTTGCTTTAACTTTTGGCATAATATTGTTTAGTTATGAGTGTTGAGCGGTTCGCCGCTGCGATTATAAGTTATGAGTTACGTTAAAGGGTATTAATCAAAATTCAAATTAACGAATAACTGTTTAACCGAAACGAATAACTATCAATTATGGTGAGTAGCATAGTTTTGGTTGATACTCAAACCAATTTCGTCAACACTATAAGTCAATTCGTCAATTTTAGACGTAAAGAAGTTATAGGCAATAATACAAACTGCTGATGTACCAATACCTAATGCCGTATTTACAAGGGCCTCTGAGATACCGTTTGCTAAAGCTGTTGAATCTGTTGAACCACCTGAGTTACCAAGTGCCGAGAACGCTTTAATCATACCGATTACCGTTCCTAAAAGACCGATAAGCGTTGATACCGATGCCAATGTTGCGATGATAGTTAAGTTTTTCTCTAACATTGGTAATTCCAATGAAGTAGCCTCTTCAACTTCCTTGCTAAGAGCCGCTAATTTTTGCTCTTTGTCTAATGAACCGTCAGATGTTAACTGCTTGTATTTTTTTACAGCTGCCAACGTTACGTTTCCTACCGAACCTTTTTGTTTCTCACACTCTTTCAATGCTCCGTCTGTATCGTCTTTGTCTAACAAAGATTGGATTTTACGAACGAAAGCATTTACATCACCTGTACCTTTTGCTTTACCAATTGTGATAAGACGCTCAATTGAGAAAACTAATGCTGTTAAAAAGCAAGTCATCAAAATTGGCACAATGCTTCCTCCCTTAAAGGCAATTGCAAGATAATCGCCTGGGTGAGGATGTCCTTCATTTGTTCCTCCCTCAAAACGAGAGCCATCTCCCATCACGAATGTGAAGAACAAATAAGCAATTATAAATAAAATAATCATAACCACGCCTGCTGGAATGCCGCCTGATTTTTTTTGAGCTGGTGCTGCTGGTTTAGCAGCTGGGGTTTTTGCTTGTGTACTCATTAGTTTGGTAATTTGGGTTTAAGTTAAAACACAGTTTTAGGTGAATTTTAAAATAAAAAAATGAAAAATGACATCTAAGCAAAATAATCTATCGAAATACAGTGCTTAGACAGTTTGACAAATCTAACATAAAAAAATTTTAGTTTTTATATGCTTCGTGTCAAGTTTTGTTAAAAAAATATTCAACAAAAACTTTGGATTGTACTATCTCAATAAAATAGACGGTTTTGAAACTTTTTTAAGGTACTATTTCAAGAAAATAATTTTTCGTAGAAAACGTATGATTTTTCGTAGTTACCTATTTTTCACAAAAACTTATTGAGAATTCGCTCAAATATCTCATTTTCGTGGGTAGTTTCTGGAACCTTAAAATGAGTAAAAACACTTATCATTTTTTCTAATTTTTGATTATTGCCTCTGATAAAAATTTCTATTCCATCTGGATTATCAAATAAATTAGTAAGAAAAGGCATGAGTTTTGAAAAATTACTGTTTAATTCCGTATCAATTAAAACAATTTTTTTATCAGAATCGAATATCAATTTATTTGCATACCCAGTAAGAAAGGATTCGGAATGATTGTCAATATCATAAATAATAATGTCAAGATTATTCTCTTTTAGCTTTGCCATAATGGGATTATAGAATTTCACATCTTCTTGTGTTTCGGTGATTTGGATATATAAAAATAGATTCATGGATTTTGTTTAGTTCAAATAATTTTAGGATTTTCCATATTCCGCTCTTATCTTCATAGCTCATAAATCACAAGTTCCATTGGCACAAGTTTATCAATATAATAGAGAAAAATCTAAGCGTAATAATAAGGCTTTGCCCTTGAAAGAGGCAATTGAAGATATGCTTGAGTTGTATAAGTTGCGTTCCAAATTCAATGAAACGTATATTGTGGCATATTGGGAGCAAATTATGGGACAACCCATTTCTTCACGAACTACGGAAATTTATATTAAAGATAAAAAACTTTTTGTTCAATTGGACTCTGCCCCTTTAAGAAATGAATTATTAATGGCAAAATCTAAAATTATTACTTTGATAAATAAGGAAGTAGGGCAGGAAATTATTGAGGATGTGATTTTTGTATAATTTTAATCCTGAATTCCCCTTCGCAATTTAATTATTTCACTTTTCAGTATAAAGTATTTTATTATGTAAATTATTGATAACGAGCCAAATACCACCAAAAGTGAAATTAATAAAGTTTGTTTTTGTTCAGTTTGTTCAATAATTCGATGATTTTCTTTTGAGTACCCTTTATGCCTTTCTGTCATTTCCACCAGCTCTCTGTTCTTCTCACTCAAATCATTATTTTGCATAATCAAATCATTGTATTTGTTGGTAAATTCTACTTTTGAATCTGCTTGAATGTGCGTTAATTCTTCTAAAATTTCATTATCTTTCTTAATGATTTCATTCAAAGCATCAATGGTTGTTTGCAAATCGCCTTTTGAACGATTACCAAATAGTCCAGAAGTAAGACTTTCGGTTTCTTTGTATTTTCGATAAAGATTTGCACGTTCCATAGTAAGTTTGTTGATTTCTTCTTGAGCGAAAATACAAGTAGAAAAAGTTACGAAAAGGAAAATTAAAAAAGGCGTTTTCATTTTATAAGATTGGGTTTAATAGTAAAATCCCGCAAAAGTAGTTTATTTTTTGCGGGATTTGATTTATGGTAAGTAGTTCTCAGCAATCTAATTTGCAGTCGGCAGTAAAGGAATCAAGAGTTTGTAAATTAAGATTACTCCCTACTTCAAAATGCCAACTCACAACGAGTGTCTCTGAAACTCTACACCTTTAATTTCTGATACATCTAATAACTTGATGCCGTATCGTTGAAAGGCTGGTGTTTCGAGTTCATCTTCAGTCGGAATTTTTTGACAGAAAGTATCAATCATCTTCCGTAAACGAAGCGTATCATCTTCACGATAAGTAAAAACGATTGGTTGAAAAGGAATTACATCCTCCTTTTCTTCTTCAATTTCTTTCACTACTTCCTCCACCACTTCTGGTTCTGGCTCAACCACTTGGAAAATTTCAACTGGAATTTCTTTTTTGTCGAATCCTGCTGCAATCACAGTGATACTCATTTGTTCGCCCAAGGATTCATCCAAGATAAAACCTAACTTGAATCCTTGTGGTTGTCCACCGATGGCTTCTATAATATGAGACGTAATGGCTTGCTGTTCCTTCACACCCATAATTTTTTGTTTACTGGTTGCCACAGTTACCAAAATACGCTCAGCACCTTTGATATCACGATTATTCAATAAAGGTGAGTCAAGTGCTTTTTCAATAACTTCTTTAGCACGATTGGGTCCTGTTGCGGTTGCCTGACTCATAACGGCTTGCCCAGCATCACTCAAAACCTTTTTAACGTCCTTAAAGTCGGCATTTACTTTACCCGATTTTGTGATTACTTCAGCAACTGACTTTGCGGCGTTTGCCAACACATCATCAGCGTGTTCAAAGGCTTCAAGAATATTAAGGTCTTCAAAAATTTCGAGTAATTTGTCGTTCAGAACAACCAAAACCGTGTCGCAAGTATCTTGCAAAATTTTGATACCTGCATTGGCAGCATCAATCTTATCAGTGCCTTCCCACGAGTATGGGGCGGTTACGATGGCGACGGTCAGAATGTCTAATTCTTTTGCGATTCGGGCAATTTCAGGAGCAGCCCCCGTTCCTGTTCCTCCTCCCATACCCGCTGTAATAAACACCATTTTGGTTTCTCCTTGCAACAAAGCTCTGATTTGAGCTTCACTTTCAAGGGCGGCCAAACGTCCCTGGTCGGGTTCTGTTCCTGCTCCGAGTCCTTCGGTAAGGATTGCTCCTAATTGTAGTTTTGTGGGAACTTTGTTGTCGTTTAGTGCTTGTAAATCGGTATTACAAACCACAAAATCAACGTCATCGATTTTCATTTCGTACATGTGCTCGACGGCATTGCTGCCACCACCGCCCACACCGATGACTTTAATAATGTTGTTTTTCTTTTCGGAAGGGATTTCGATACTGTGTTCGTAAAAAGCCATAATTGTTTTTAGGTAAGGATTATTTGATTGGCGGAAAATAACAAAGCGTGCTAATTTAGGATAATGTTTTATTATTTTTGTTGCTTGATTTGGCGTTTAGTTTAAATAAAGGATATAATAGAAAGCGGATTCTATTAATCGAATTAAAACTGCAAAAACAAAAATTATAAACTTGAAAAGACGTTACTTGATAAGGAAACGAGATAAGTTATTGATATTAAAATATTTATCAAATCAACTAACTTGGATTTATAATTGCGGAAATCCTAAATAGCTATTCAAAATTAAAAGAAAATTTTGAAATACCTTATAAAGCTTCAGAAATTTTTGAAAGAACAATCTTTACAAATTTACTTTTATGAAAAATTTAAAGTTGGCGTTAATAATACTCTTACTTATTTTAGGACTTTACCAAATTCCAAACTTTGTGGGATGGTTTTTTAATCATGACAGGTTCAAGCATATTTCCGTAAACAGTATTTTGATTGAACGAATATGTGATGCATTCGGTATTTTTATTGTCTTGTTGTTCTTTTTGTCTATCACCTACAAAAAGTACTGGGATGGTCAAACATTTAAAAAAATCATTCCAACTATATCGTTCGTACTTATATTTGTGGTTTCTTTTTATGTAATCAAAGAGATTTATTTCAATTTTAGGGCGGTAGATAAATTATATTCTTACTACAAAAAGAACATCGGAATTTTGGGTGATGTCTTCATGGCTGATGATACACTCGGACACCGTGGCGTTCCGAATGGTTCGGGCGTGAGCGTTTATCCCTTAGAGAATCGTCAGATTAGTGTTCCAATTCAATTGAACAATGAAGGTTTTAGAGTTCCTGCAAAACCTCAAAATGCTGATTCTGATACGCTCATGATATTTTTGGGTTGTTCTTTCACTTGGGGGGATTATTCTTTGGCAGAAGAAAATTATTCATCGCAAGCAATTGATTTACTGAAATACAAGTCATTAAACTGTGGTACGGACGCCTACGGATTGGCTCAAATACTAATATTAGCGGAGCGGAAAATACCTCAACATCGGCCAAAAATTGTGTCGGTTCAGTATTCTCCGTGGTTAGCAGATAGAGCGAGGTTTATGTTTTTTCCCTCGGCTCATGGCGTCATGCCCTTCCCTTTTGTAACGAAAAATGAAGATTCAAAATTTTATATCCACGAACCTTTTTTTCGCTCATCTTTGTATAATCCTGAATATAAATACTATAAAACCTCCCCTAATTCAGTTGCGGATAAGTTCTCGTTCTTTTTTAAGGTTGGTTTTCCTGTAGCTGTTTTAGATAGCTGGAAGCAACACGTTGCAAAATGGAAAATCACCTTGGGAATGCTACCAACGGCTGAATCGGATAATCAGAAAATTGAAAAATTTGTTTACGAACGGATTTATGAAATTTGTAAGCAAAATGGAGCAAAAATGGTGATGTTGAATATTGGTGGTTTTGGATATTCGGATGAACAACGGATGAGCAATCACTACGACCGCAAGCATTTTCAAGAAACAATGAGTGTCGAATTGGTTAAAAATGTAACCTTCATTGATGCCGATTCAGTTTTGAGGGCGGGCATAAAACCAAAGGAAAATTATTCAAAATATGTGCAATGGGGTAAGGTGAGTAAGACAGATTCAATTCTGTATGACAATCACCCAAATCCGATGGCTCATAAAATTATTGCTGAGACTTTGGTGGAGGGGATGAAAAAATAGCACACGGATTGAACGGATTAGACACGGATTTAATTATTTTTATCCGTGTCTAATCCGTTCAATCCGTGTGCTATTTTATCGCTCAAATAAAATCCTTTTTCCCCGCATATTTTCATCAAAAACACCTTCTTCAAAAGCCAAATGTCCAGAGACAATTGTGTGCGTAATGCTTGAATTAAAGGTTTTTCCTTCCAAAGGTGACCATTGGCATTGATAATAAATATTGTTTTTCGAAACAGTTGTTTTGTCTTCTAAATCTACTAAAACCAAGTCTGCCCAATAGCCTTCACGAATATATCCACGCTTTGAAATTTGGAAGCAATCTGCTACTGCATGAGCCATTTTTTCAGCTATTTTTTCCAACGAAATTTTACCTTCCTGATAAAATTCTATCATCAAATTCAAAGGATGTTGCACCAATGGCAAACCCGATGGCGATGACCAATAGGGGTTTTGTTTTTCCTCCCACGTATGCGGGGCGTGGTCGGTTGCGATTACGTCCAATCGGTCGTCTAAAAGTGCTGCTAATAATTGCTGTTTGTGTCCATCAGCTTTCACGGCTGGGTTGCATTTTATCTGATTTCCAAGCGTTTCATAATCTCGAGCGTCGAAGTATAAATGATGCACACAGACTTCTGAGGTAATTCGTTTCTCTTTTAAGGGTATATCGTTTCTGAATAAATGGGTTTCTTCGCCCGTGGTAATGTGCAGAATATGCAAGCGAGTATTGTGTTTTTTCGCCAACTCAACCGCCATTGAAGATGACTTGTAACAAGCCTCCACATTACGGATTTCGGGATGAACCCGTGGATGAGGATTATCGCCAAAACGTTGTTTATAGATTTCAGTATTTGCTCGAACCGTTGCTTCATCTTCGCAATGTGTGGCAATTAACATCGGGCTTTTCGAGAAGATATTTTCTAAGGTTTTTTCATTATCTACCAACATATTTCCTGTGGATGAACCCATGAAGATTTTAATACCACAAACGTCCGCTGGATTGGTTTTCAAAACTTCCTCAATGTTGTCGTTGGATGCACCCATAAAGAAGGAATAATTCGCCAAAGACGTGCGAGCGGCAATCACATATTTATCCGCCAAAAGGGATTGATTCAAGGCATTGGGAACAGTATTGGGCATTTCCATAAAGGTTGTAACGCCACCAGCAACTCCCGCACGAGCCTCTGAATGAATACATCCTTTGTGCGTAAGTCCAGGCTCACGGAAGTGAACTTGGTCGTCAATCACACCTGGGAAGAGATATTTCCCTTTGGCATCAATGATTTTATCTGCCTGTAAATGAGACAAATCCGTACTGATTTTATCAATGAAGCCGTCTTTAATAAAAACGTCTTTCGTTTCGATTTTGCCTTCGTTCACAACTTGGGCATTTAGGATTAGTATTGTGTTCATGGGGCAAAATTAAGGAATAAGTGGATTTAGATTGTCAAAAGTATTTCACATTTTAAACATATTTCTATGAATTTGATTCTGCGAGTGTGTTTAAAATATTTAATGACCTATTAAAATGGAGAGGTTTTTGAAAAGTATGACGTATATTAATCGAACATTTCAATATGATAATTTGATATTCTCAGAAAAGTGTACATCTTTACAAAAAATCACTTTTATTCATCATCCAATAATAAATACTCCTTTAATGAATTTACCACAAATAGAAGCTGACCAGCTTTTTGAGCTTAAAAAATATCAGGCTGATGGAATCATTGTAAACTTTCCAATTCAGGGAGAAGATATAATGATTGAATTGCAAAACGATACAGGTAGAATGAAATTTATGGCGGATATAAATAATGCCAATGAAATCGTTAGGAAAGCTACATTTCAAGTTCGATACCAAAAAATATTTATTCTTCGCCGTCTTGACTTAAATGGTAATCATAAAAATCCACCGGATCAAGCTCCTGATGTAATGTTTGAAGGATTTGAAAATTATGTTTTTAATAGAGAAGATCACATACATTTTTATTTTGAAGGATATGGTGAAAAATGGGCATTACCTTTGTCAAGCTTTCCAGAAATTGGAATTACATTGCAAGATGATTTGTATGACAAAGTACAAAAATTCTTTAAATACTGTAATGTAGAAGAACTTAAGATCCGTAGAGTCTTAGAATTATAATACTATTATAAAATTTATAAAATGAAATATTTAGTTGATTCATATGTTGAGTGGATAAGGCAGGGTCTCATAATTCGTGAGGTTAAAGGAGGATGGTATGAAATTGTTACTCCTTTTTTAAATCATAAAAATGATATGATTGAATTGTACATAAAACAAGAAGAAGAGCAAATTACTTTATCAGATGGTGGGAATACTCTAAATGAACTTAAATTAAGTGGACTTGATATAAGTAAAAGTGCAAAACGCTCAGAGGATTTGAACATGTTACTCCGTTCTTTTGGACTTCAAAGAGTAAATGGAGGTAAGGAAATATCAGTAAAAACGGATAAAAAAAAATTCCCAGAGGTTAAGCATAGGCTCATTCAAGCTATTTTATCGGTTGATGATATGTTTATGCTAAGTGAACCAAAAGTAAAGAGTTTTTTTATAGAGGATGTTAGTGATTTTTTTGAGATGAATGATGTTGTTTCTGTGAAGGATACATTATTTACTGGAAAAAGCGGATTTACTCACAAATTTGATTTCACATTGCCAAAAATAAAAAAGAGAGAAGAAACTGCTGTAAGAGCAATTAATAATCCTCGAAAAGACATTGTAGGTAGTTCTTTATGGATGCTTGAAGATACAAAACAAAATCGCCCAAATACTCAAGGGTTAATTATTCTAAATGATACTATAATAGATGTATCTTCTGATATTTATTCAGCCTTAGACCAATACAATATACCTTTTTTAAAATGGTCTGAAAGAAATAACCATCTATCACAATTAAAAGCGGCAGCGTAAAGTAATATTCATAAAAGCCGTTTCAGAACTGACTCTGAAACGGCTTTCTCATATCTCTTACTCCAACAAACCCTTATAATTAGAATCCTTAGAAGGATTAAGTTCTATCTTCTTTTCTGAAGGTGCATCCAACGTAATTAACTTAAATTCTCCTTGATTATACGCATCCAACATTTGTTGTCCTTTATCGGTCAAAATGCCGTTTTGAATATCTACCGAATTGATAAAATCCATTGAATAATCCATAGCACGTTTCATCTCTCCCAATTTTTTACTCATATCATCTTGGATATATTCCATTGATTCATCAAAGTAAAACTTCTTATCTGGATTACCTTTGAAGATGCTGATGGCAGTTTTTAAAGCATTTGAAGACGACTTAACAATCTCATATTCAGCCTCTTTCAACTTAACTTTAATCTCCGTTTCTTTAATAATATAATCAGCTGAAGAAGCTACTTTCTCCATAAAACCCATTACAGTTTTCATGTTTCTTTGCAAGGGAAGCAACTTTTCATTCATCTCCTGCAAACCTGCACCTTCGATGGTGGCAAGTTGCGCTGCCTCCCTCATTCCTGGCTTATCCGTCATGGAATTTGCCTTGTTGGCTTCGGCAAATTTAGCTTTAATATTGTCATTATTTTCATGAATTTTCTTGTTCAATTTCACCAATTGCCCTGCCAAAATATCAATCTGTCCCGACATTTTTTCTTTCTTTTCACGTAAATCAGAAATATAGATTTTCATGATGGCGATGGGATCAAGTTGAACAATTAATCCTGCAATTTTACGCATCATCGTTTTAAACAAAAAGAAGACAGCGGTTCTCACATCTCGGCTCGTAACTAAGAAAATTAGGAATCCCAAAACGCCTAAAAGTCCAGCCAAATAAAGCGTATTTGAAGTAACCTTTATCAAGAATTCTAAAATAGGATTAAGATAATAAATCCCCAAAGCACCCGCTGCCGCTAAGAAAAGCAAAGAAGTGATGCCCTCTGGCTTGCTCCAAAATGATTTTTGAGGAGCATCCCCTCCAATTTGTGATAAATCTGCCATTGTTATTTTATTTTGTTAATTGGTTGAATTTTTCTGTAAATTTCTCCTTTTTTCCTGTCTCCATTCCTCCTTTGTACTTAGCTCAAATACTGCGAAATCTTCGCAATATCTCCTTTTATTTGTTCTACAAACGAACTGTACGTGATTTCGTAATTGCTTTTATTGCTCGTAATCTTGGCACTTTGTTCTGAAATATCGGTCGTTATTTTCGTAATTTTTTCATTATTACCATTTATACGATTCTGTAAATCAATGATTTGTTTGGCAATTGATTCGTTTTCATCCTGCGTCGCTTTCAAATCATTTTTCAAACCGCCTACTTTCTGAGAAATCGCTGTATCAACATCTTTCAAAAAATTCTGACGGTCGTTATCCAAAAGTCCTACGTATTGATTGGCAGTATTCGTTAAAACCGTAACGTCCGTAATACCTCCCATTGCCTTAAAACTTGCCCAAGCCGCCTGATATTGTTTATCTTCCGAAAGCCCCAAACCCGCCAAACTCTTCAAAGCCTGCATATATTCAAAATAATCAGGTCCTTTCAGATTTGAACTCTCTAATAAGGATACGAAATGATCCACAAATTTTTTATCCACAACGCCCGTTCCCGAAGCATTTTGTACGGCTACGTTCTGTTGCACTTGCACTTTTGGAGGCGTTCCTGCCTGTGTGGGAGTGGACGTTGTCTGCGTTTGGGTGTGAGCCGTATTCTCTTCAATAAAGAAACTTAATAATTTACGTCCAAAACTTTTTTCTTCTTCCATTTTTATTCGTTGTTTGGTTTTCGTTATTTGATGTTAGGTTTTCGTCTTCGGCTTTTGATGCAAACATCGAACAACGACAAACGCACATCGAAATACAAAATTATTTACAATATTAATCATTCTGTTCAATCAAAACCTATTCCAATATTAAGAATGGTTGCGGGGGTGGATGATTCCTTGGTTTTGACTGATATTTTGTAAGCGATTTACAGGTTATCCCAACAACTACCCATTACAATCCAGAGATTTGTTAGTTGATTACATTCATTTTTAAAGTACTTGAATTCAAGTAACAAAATGGAAGATAAAGCTAAAACCTCCGCAACGGGTTATGATTCGGACATTGACCCCGAAGGAAATGGTTACAAAAAACAAGATAAAACGGATAAAATAGTGCTTGGGAATGGGAAGTTGAAAATGAAATAAATATGTAAAAAATAATTTTTAATTTGCAATGTTCAATGCTCAATGTTCAAGTGATTCGCTTCCTTGAACATTGAAAATTGACCACTGCACATTGAAAATTATTTTTATTTACACCCAACCCCTTGACTCTCAAATCTTTCTCCTCTCAATTTTGATTTTTAATTTGAAAACTGTACCTTTGCAGTCCAATTTTTAAAATCAAATATATCATAATGGAATTACGTAATTATGAAACGGTATTCATCTTAACTCCCGTTTTGTCTGAACAGCAGACAAAGGATACCGTTGAAAAGTTTAAAAAAGTCTTAGCAGACAACAATGCCGAAATCGTAAATGAAGACGCATGGGGAATACGTAAGCTGGCGTATCCTATTCAAAACAAGCATACAGGTTATTATTACATCATCGAATTCAAAGCTGAAGGCACATTAATCGCCAAATTGGAACTTGAATACAAGCGTGACGAAAAAGTAATCCGTTTCTTAACAACCGCTCTTGATAAGCACGCTGTATCATACAACGAGCGTAAGCAGAAAGGTTTGATAGGAAAGAAACCAGTCGCAGCAGCCGAATCAAAGGCTGAGTAATTAAAGCAATTCAATTTTAATTTTTGAAATCATGACATTAGTAAACGAACCAATTGACAAAAGCGTAATACGCAAAAAATATTGCCGTTTCAAAAAATCTGGCATTAAGTATATTGACTACAAGAACCCAGATTTCTTATTGAAATTGGTGAACGAACAAGGAAAAATTCTTCCACGTCGCCTTACTGGTACTTCGTTGAAATACCAACGTAAAGTGGCAACTGCCATCAAACGTTCGAGACACTTGGCTTTAATGCCTTATGTGGCTGACGGATTGAAGTAGTTAATAATTAATAGTTAATAGTTAATAGGTCAATGCAGTTTTTTTGACCTTAAAATTATATAAAAAAATGGAAATCATCTTAAAGACTGACATCGTAGGTCTTGGTTATAAAAATGATGTAGTTGCCGTAAAACCTGGATATGGTCGCAACTATTTGATTCCACAAGGATTCGCTACAATGGCGACGGGGTCAAACAAAAAAATTCTTGCTGAAAATATTAAGCAAGTAGCTCACAAGGCTGAAAAAGTTAAAATGGATGCCACAGCTTTGGCTGAATCAATCGGTGATATTACACTTGATATTCCTGCAAAAGTGGGTGAGAGTGGAAAAATCTTCGGTCGTGTAACAACAATCCAAATTTCAGAAGTTTTAAAAGAAAAAGGCTTCGAGGTGGACAGAAAGAAAATTGCATTAGATTCAGAAGTGAAATTTATTGGCGAATACACTGCAACACTTGATTTGCACAAAGAAGTGAAGCACAAAGTAAAATTTGTTGTTGTAGCTGCCTAATACGGTTAATGCATACGTAAGGCATATATCAGAGAGTACTGCTGATTATCAATGTCTTAATTATACAATTTTGTAAAACCTTGACCGTTAGATAGATTTACAATAAAAATACGAAAAGCATCTCAGTTTTCTGAGGTGCTTTTCGTATTTTTGTAGGATTTTTCTAAGTTTAGGCTTTGTTTTTGTGAAGGTAAAAGCAACGTTTCATCTCATAAATCCGTCTATCTTTTTAGCACGTAAATACTTAACCCACCTCAAAATACTGTGGATATGTTAAAGAAAATTTTATTATTAATTTTATTGTTAAGCACTTCAAACTTAATATTTAGCCAAATAACCATTTCGTCGCCCGTAATACGTCAGATTTTCCAACGGGATTTGAATAATCAGGCAACTGTTACGATAACGGGTAGTTACTCACAACCCATTGATACGATTCAGGTGAAATTTACGCCCGTGAAAGTGGGTCAAGGCGTTGCTATTGATTGGACAGTGATTAAGTCAGCCCCTTTGGGAGGCTTGTTTAAGGGAAGCATCAATGTTAAAGGCGGTTGGTACACACTGGAAGTCAGAGGGCGTTTGAATGGTAAAATTGTTGGAAATGTTTCAAGACTTGATCGTGTGGGTGTAGGAGAGGTTTTTGTGATTGCGGGGCAGTCGAATGCTGGAGGAAGTTCCTTATTAGAAACCAACGAAACCGCTGCAACAGATGACAGAGTGAACTGTGCAAACTTTCTTAGCCCAAGAACTTATTATGATGGTTTGCCTTTTTTACACGCAGATTTATCTCAGTTTTCGATAATTGAATTTTCACAATTGAAAAAAACATCAGCCATTGGCCCAACAGGTCTTGGCCCATACTATTGGGGGAAAGTTGGTGATGCTTTATCGGCAAAACTTAACGTCCCAATTATGTTTTTTAATACTGCTTGGGCAGGTGCTTCTGTAAGGGTTTGGCGTGAAAGTGCTGAAAATCCGACTGTGGGTGCTTTAAGCGATTTTCAATTTGATTCTTCTAATAATAATCGCTATCCAATTGGCTATCCCTATTCTAACTTGAATACTGTATTACGTTATTATGGTATTAATTTAGGAATAAGAGCAGTATTATGGATGGAAGGCGAAACGCAAAACTTACTTAATCTTGACGCTATAGCCCAAGGAAAGACCGCTCCTATTACGACAGATAGTTACTTAGATAATCTTAGAAGGTTAGTTAGAAGGACACGTCAAGATTTGGGAAACAATAAATTGGCATGGGTTGTTGCAAGAACCTCATATTCAGGTCAGTTGAATTGTTCAAAACCTAATGCAAATCCTCCTGCCCCTTCACCCATTATTGTAACCGCTCAAAATCAAGCAATTGTTGATCCTACATTAGCACCAATGTATGCCGGTCCGTTTACAGATAATATCCAAATTGCAAAAATTGGTGAACGTGAACAGTGTGTTCACTTTACGGGAAAAGGTTTAGATGATGTTGCAACAGCTTGGGTTAAATCTTTAACCGAAGATAATAAAAATTTCTTTGAAACCGTTGAACCAATTGTAGCCGATTCTATTCCAAGTGTTTCTTTAGAATGTATTTCTTCAAGTCAATTGAAATTAAGTCTTCCTGATGGATATGCAAGTTACGAATGGGTTAGTACGGATAATGGTAGCGGTACAATTGTAGGCAAAACCAAAAGTGTAAATGTACCATCGGGGGGATATATTGCTCGTGTGACTCGTGCTAATGGTAATATTATTCAAATTCCAAGATTCACCGTTAAGGCAAATGCTCCCGCAAGAGCTCCGTTTTTAATTGCCACAACCGATGTGAATTTTTGTTTGGGGACGAGTGTATTACTCCAAAGTTCAACCGAGGCAGAAAATCCAATTTATGAATGGACGAGTTCTCCCGCAATTTCCAATTTACCAAGAACTAAAGATATTTTTGCCGCAAGAGAAGCAACGTATAAACTACGTGTAATTGACAAAAATGCTTGTGCTTCGCCTTATTCAACTGAGGTGAAATTAGTGGCAAAACCAAGACCTGAAAAACCATCGATTGCCACCTCTCGGGGAACCGAACTTTGTGATGGAGAGGAAATTAAATTGACTTCATCGAGTGTGAATGCGAGTGGCTATAAATGGAGTAATTCTGAAAATAGTAGAGAAATTACCGTCAAGAAAGCGGGTAACTATTTTGTCCAAACGATTGGGGCTAATGGTTGTTTATCGCTTGCTTCAACGGATAACATATCTGTAATTGTCAATCCACTACCCGCAACACCACAAATTAGAGCTTTAGCAGATACAGTTTTTTGTGAAGGTGGAAGCGTAACATTAACTTCAACACCCGCAGATGGGAGCATAAAATTTGGATGGAATAGAAACAATCTGGATGATAAAACGGCTCTGGCTTCAACAATAAGAGTATCTGGCACAGAATTGGTAAGAGGTTTTGTGACTGATAGTAAAAATTGTAATTCCAAGTTATCAAATGCTATTCAAGTTGTTAAAAAGGATAATCCTCAGATTTTAACAATTGTTCAAAAAGGCACTTACACGCTGGCTGCACGAGCCACTAAACCCGCAGAAGAATATATTTGGAAATTGAATGGTAAGGTTTTAGTCGGAAAAGATACTGTAATTAGAGCCAGTGATGAGGGAAAATATTCGGTGGTTGGAAAGAATGTCTATAAAGTTAGATCATCTTCAACACCATTAACTTGTTTGTCGCCAGAAAGCAGTTATGAATTAGTAACTTATGACGACAAAGGACTTTCTGTATATCCAAATCCTTCTAATGGAATGTTTACTTTGGAAAGTCGTTATGATTTAGATAAAGTTTCCATCACGATTTACACCATGGATGGAAGGCTCATGTATGAAGGAAAAATTGAACTTTTGAACACTCCAAAGACTTTGGATTTAAGTTCATTTTCAGAGGGAATGTATATTTTGAGAGTTGAGACAAGCTCATTTAGAATTTCGAAATTATTAGCTGTAAATAGATAAGATTCAGTTTTACAGTTAGCAGTAACCAGTTATTAGCAACCAGTTATTAGCAACCCGTTTGCAGTAATCAGTTAGAAATAAATATTAGAGCATTAATAATTAAATTCTGATTTCGAATACTGATAATTGGTGACTGATAACTGTTAACTGATAACTGAAAATCCCTAAACCTAACCACGCTCCGTACATCAAATAACTCATAAAAAGTAAAAATAATTTGCATGATAGCGTATAAAAAAACATTACTTATCTCTATTTTAATTTGTTGTAGTAACCTCATTTTCAGTCAAATCAAACTCACTTCACCCCAAAATCGGGCGGTATATCAACGCAATCGTTTTGGGTTTTCTGCCGTTACAGTGGCAGGTTCTTACGACAAACAAGTTGACAAAGTTGAAGCCCGGCTTACTCCTGTTCAAGCAGGACAAGGCACAGACACGGATTACCAAGACTGGAGAACCATCAAAACTCTACCGTTGAATGGTAATTTCAGTTTCACGATGTCAGTAAAACAAGGTTGGTATAGACTGGAAGTTCGTGGAAGTTTGAACGGAACAATCATTGGAGATGTGGCAACAGTTGAGAAAGTTGGAGTAGGGGAAGTTTTTATTATTGCGGGTCAGTCGAATGCGGAAGGACTTGAGGCTGTTCCAGGTGTTCCCGTTGATAATGATAGGGTAAATTGTCTTTCAACTTTGAATGATCAAAGTAATGGTGGGACAAATTATATTTCTTTATCCCCTTTTTCACAATTACAGAACAATTCAAGAATTGCTCCTCGTGGGAAAAATGCTTGGTGCTGGGGCAGATTGGGAGAATTATTGGTAAATCGGCTGAATGTTCCCGTTATGTTTTTCAATGTTGCCTTAGGTGGAACAACAAGTACGGCTTGGGCTCAAACTGCCCGAGGAGAATTCACCATCAATCCATATATTGGCGGGGTTTATGGGAACAAACTTCCGTATCAAAATATGTCGGATGTTTTGAAATATTTTGTTCCAGAGTTGGGCATTCGGGCAGTTTTGTGGTGTCAGGGTGAGGCTGATAATTTTACTTCGCCTGCAAATAATAAAGCTGGTGATGAACAAACATACATTTCAAATATAAAAACAGTCATTGATCGTACCCGTGCTGAAACAGGGAATTCTAATATACATTGGGTGATTTCACTTACTTCGTACCTTTCTGGAATAGCGGATCCCAAAATTGTAAGAGCTCAACAAGCAATTATTCAAAATACTCCTAATGTTACTGCGGGGCCAAATACGGACATAATTCAACCTATTGGTAGGCAAGAGGGCGTTCATATCAGTACGGAACTACCTCAATTGGCTGCTGCTTGGAGCAATTCATTAACCGATTCTTTTTTCCAAAATTCTACCGCTTATATTCCCGTAGAAATTACTGATTTGACCTATAGTTGTGGAGATAACAAAGTGGACGTTTCGCTTCCAAATGCTGATAAATTTGGCAAAATATACACAAGTTATCAATGGTCAAACAATGGACTTTTTTTTGATAATGGTATTTTTTCAACGCAAAAACAAGTTACGCTTAACGTTGATGGAGGCAGACAGTATTTTGCTCGTATGCGTGATGCATTTGGTAATGTAACGCAAGTACCTGCCATATCTTTCAAAGGAAGTAATATACCAGTTTCAACCATCACTGCCACAGGAGCAACGGATTTTTGTGAAGGAAACAAAGCAGAGTTGAAGGCAAATCAAGCAGCCATTTATGAATGGAATAATGGTAGTAAATCTCAAGAAATTACGGTTACAACTTCAGGCACTTATTCAGTAAAAACCATTAGTGATTTTGGTTGTCAGACGGGTTTTTCTACACCATTGACGATAGTTTCTAAGCCAGTTCCTCCCAAACCCATAATTTCGGCAAATAGTCCAACAACATTTTGTGCGGATTCGAGTGTAACTTTACAAGCATCCAATTCGGGAGCAAGTACTTTTCTTTGGAGTAATGGTTCGACAAATCGCAACATAAAAATCAATACTGCAGGTAATTTTACGGTGAAGGCAGTGAGTGATAAAGGTTGCACGTCGGTGGATTCAGACCCGTTGAAAATAACGGTGAATGCTTTGCCAACTACACCAAGTATTGTACCAAACGGAGCAACTACTTTTTGTGCAGATACTAACGTTGTATTGACATCTTCAAATCAAGGGGTGCAAAACTATAGGTGGAGTGATGGTTCTACTTCCAGAAATATTACGGTCAGAAATGCTGGAGATTATTCGGTAAGAACAATTGATAACAATGGTTGTGTATCATTAGCATCTGCCGCCACCAGAATAAGAGTGAATGCCATACCCCCTATTCCAAGTATTTCAAGCACTCGTGATACTGTTTTTTGTCAAGGTGAAAGCACTATTTTGCAATCCAGTTTAGTCAACGGAGGTTTTCCAACATTTATAGCTACGCAAGAAGGTATGATTTCAAGATATAATTTTCAGAATCTAAATGTCAATAAATCAGGATTATTTCAAGCCTTTCAGACGGACGGTAATGGTTGCAAATCAGGACTTTCTAATAGGTTGATTGTGTCAGTAAAACCTGTTCCTGCAAAAGTTGTAAATATTATTAGATTGAGTCCATATACAATAGGCATTCAAAATCCGAACGCAAACACCTACGTTTGGCAATTTAATGGTGCTGATAGAGCTAATTACGTAGGAAGTGTAATACGTTTCAATGAGGAAGGGCGTTTTAGAGTAACGGCAAAGAATGTTTACAGAACACAATCATACGGTGATAAAGTCTGTACCTCTGACGTTTCGAATGAATTTTCTTTTCTATTTTATGATGATAACGGAATGTCTATTTATCCGAATCCAAGCAATGGAGTATTCAATATTGACTCAAAAGTAGATTGGAAAAACGCAACCATTGAGATTTACTCTATATCTGGACAATTCATAAAAAAAGGGATTGTTGATATTTTTAATGATGTTAAGAAACTTGATTTAACGGACTTGCCAATAGGCGATTATATGTTGAGAATCAGGACGGATAATTTTTATACAATCACAAAGCGGATAATTATTAATCGTTAAAAATTGAATAATTTGAAATGTTCTCAACATAATTTTGTTATCAAATAAACAAGAGAACAAATGGAAAGTACAAGGAATATAAAGTTGGACGTACAACGCTCTAAACTTGCTGCGATTGGTGAAGGAAGATGTCCGCAATGTCGTGAGGGTAAATTGTTTAAATATCCATTTTGGCGAGTAGATAAATTTTCAGAAATGCACGAAAATTGTCCTGTATGCGGATTGAAATTTGAGGTTGAGCCAGGTTTTTGGTTCGGTGCGATGTTTGTGAGTTATGCCAACACCATTGCGATGTTAGTAGTTTTGGGTGTGAGTATTTTCTACATTTTCAATGACCCACCAGTACTTTATTACATCATTCCAGTCACGATTTTATCGTTATTAACGGTTCCTTTCAATTTCAGAATTTCACGTGTTGTTTATCTTCACCTGTTTGGATTTGTTAAATATAAACCCATTAAATGAG
This sequence comes from Arcicella sp., assembly GCA_043769985.1. Lineage (GTDB taxonomy): Bacteria > Bacteroidota > Bacteroidia > Cytophagales > Spirosomataceae > Arcicella. The sequence continues at coordinate 1,418 of JAYVIV010000067.1, read as the reverse complement.
TTGATTAATAGCCGTATTCTTTTGTTCCTCGTTCATATCCATCAAAGGCAGTCCTTTTCTTTCAATCGGGACAAAAAACCAACTCCTTCGTTCGTCTGTATCATAAGGGAAAAAGGCTTTTGAGCGTTTCTCAACATCCAATGTATTGAGGAAAGATTGTGTTGCCGAAAGGGCTTTTCCGTTGGTATTCCTTTGAGAGAATAATCCAAAATAACCAAATAATAAACAGAGAAGAAGGAAATTTTTCATGGTAGGTTGTAAAAGAGTTAAGACGTTGTATGTTTATATAATCTAAAGGTTATATTTAGAAATTTCTACTTTGTTGTCATTACTACCCGCTATCAGGATTTAATTTCCACGACCGAAGCAATGACATTCCTTGCTTCTTCGACCACCTCCTCTGGGGTTTTGCTCCCTATCTCAATAGGAGGCAACACTGTCCAAACTAAATTCTGAAAACTGACCAAGGGAAAATACCCTTTTGGATTCAACTTATTCACGTTTTCAATTGCCACTGGAACGATTAAAGCATTGGGTGCTTTTTTCATTAAGATGGCAATTCCTCCTACGGCAAAAGGCTTCATTATTCCTGTGCGTGAGCGTGTGCCTTCGGGGAAAATGCAAGCTGAAAAGTTCATTTCCTCTATCATTTTGCCCAATTTAGCAATTTCCACCACTGCCTGTTTCCCATCTTCACGGTCAATCAAAGCAGCTCCACTTTTTTGCAGATTATAAGATATTGAAGGAATTCCTCTGGATAATTCTTGCTTTGAAACAAAGACTGGAAAGTTTTTTCTAAGAAACCAAATCATGCCAATTATATCAAACATACTTTGATGATTTGCCACAAAAATGATAGGACGGTCGGTGGGAATTTTAGCTTTTTCGACGAATTTTATACCTGTTCCTAAAATCTTCACGCCATATAACAAAAAGAAATTCATGACGTGGATTAATTTCTGGTGCGTGCGTAGTCCAAAAAGCTCAAAAAAAATGATTTGTATAGGATGGAAAATAATTAGTATTAAAAAGAAGTACACTAAATAAAGCGTACTGAGGACGTAATCAAGAATTTTTTTCATATAATTTCACGTTGCGGTTTAGTGCATTTTGTAATATTGAATTGAGTCGTACACAAATTTACAAAACTTTATCGTATCTAAATTTATAAGCAAAAAATGGATGCCAGATTTTCTGACATCCATTTTTTGGTACTAAAAGCATTGCTAAATTATGAGCTACTATTTTACACTACCTTACACCAAAATATTCTTCGTATATTCCACACATTTCGCCACTTCTTTCACCGCATCAGAACCTTCTGGAACATCATATTCTAACTCAATTGTTGCAGGGAACATATATTTTTTCTTTTTAATTAATGATAAAATTTCTTTAATTGGGGTATCTCCCTGACC
>JAYVIV010000066.1:0-4891 GCA_043769985.1 Arcicella sp. | reverse complement strand
CATATCCATTGGGTGACTAAATTTTGTATTTGGCATAAAACGCTCCATCGAAACAAAGTCACCGTTGGGCTTCATCGTTACCAAATTTATCCAATCACGCATCCAATCATAAGCGAAAAATTTACCTTCTAAATACGATGGAAATTTCACTTTTGAATTGGCATCATAATCTCCCGCATAATACACAGGTCCGCCCATGGCATTCCGTCCGCCTTTACCGACAATATCCCCAAATTCAGGCGATTCCTTGTATGGATAATAAATAAATGCTTTTTGGGCAGGGGGTAATTCACGCAAACCAGTGTTATGTGGAGAATCATTAATTGGGTGCATTGGATCAAATTTTGCCCAAGTGCTGTCCTTAGTGAAATTCCGTTGATTGTAAGCCTTATTATCTCCCACAAAGAGGGGCCATCCGAAATATCCTGCCTTTCGGGCTTGATTCATTTCATCATGTCCACGAGGTCCGTATTTATCCATATTTTCTCCTGCATCAGGACCTACTTCACCCCAATACAAAAAGCCAGTTCTTTTATCTACCGAAATACGATAAGGGTTTCTATTTCCCATCACGTAAATTTCGGGACGAGCCGATGCCATTCCTTTTGGGAATAAATTTCCTTCTGGAATCGTATATGTTCCATTATCTACTGGCTTGATTCTCAATATTTTACCTCTTAAATCATTTGTATTCGAGGAGGTATAGCGAGCATCCCAACCCGAACGGTCGGCACGGTCGTCAATTGGAGCAAAGCCTTGCGAATCGAATGGGTTTGTATCATCACCCGTTGAGAGATACAGATTTCCCTGAGCATCCCAATCAATCGAACCTCCTGTATGACAACAACCTGTACGCTTTACGGGAACGGTCAAAACCACTTTCTCAGAACTCATTACCAATGTATCCTTTGCATCATCATACACAAATCTCGAAAGATGTTGAGCCGTATCAGCCGAACCTCTGGCAGGTGAATAATAAAGATAAATCCAATGATTTTGATTGTATTTTGGGTCAATATTTAAACCCATTAGCCCATATTCATTACCCGTAAAAACATTCAAATCCGCTACTACTTTCGTGGTCTTTTTAATTGGGTCATACACTTTCAATAAACCTTTTCGTTGCGTGAAAAGTACTTTTCCATTATCTAAAACCGCTAATTCTGTCGGTTCGTCCAATTTCTCCGTTAAAGTTGTACGGATAAAGCGGTTTTCTTCGGGAGGTAATTGGCTTTTCACTTTTGAATAATTCAAGTCTCCACCACCGGCAGCCCATTGCAAACCACCCCAAAGGTGTTTCAAAGGAATTTCTTCTGAAAATGTTTCATTTGTGTGTCCCCAATTAGTGTAAAAAGCACGTCCACCATCATATTCATGATACCAAGCCATTGGGTGAAAATCTCCCATAGTTCCTTCCTTATACGACTTTTCATCGATTGTAAACAATACTTTTACATCAGGATTGAAATTCTTAAAAGCGTAAAATTCATCTTTACGAATCACAGAATCAGGCATGAAATTAGTTGAAATATGGGTTTTATCTTTGATGATAAACTTACCACTCTGCACGTTAGACACGTTTTTGCCTGGGTGATTCGTAAAATACCCACCCACCAATTTGCCATACCAAGGCCAATCATATTCTGTATCAGAAGCGGCATGAATACCCATAAACGCTCCACCCGCTTGGATATAACGCTCGAAGGCAATTTGCTGAGGTTCAGTTAATACATTTCCAGTCGTACTATTAAAAATAACGACTTTATACTTTTTAAGATTTTCTTCATTAAATCTCGCTCCATTTTCGGTAGTATCCACCTCAAAACCATTGGCTTTACCCATGTCTTGAATTGCTTTTGTACAAAATGGAATGGAACTGTGGCGAAAACCCGCTGTTTTAGAGAAAATCAACACTCGCTTGCCCTGCAAAGGATTTTGAGCTTGAAGAATAGTATTGCCAATACAAAATAGTATTAAAAATAACGAAAGAATCCGTTTCATAAGGAAAGGGTGTTTTTGAGTGAATTTTTAACCACATAGAAAATATAGGGAATATAGATAAAGAGGCTATCTACCGTTGGTATTTCTTATGATGGTTTTATACTTAATGATTTATGAAATTAAGGTTAAAGATAATTAATTCTGCAAATTTTACTGTACGACCTTGTGTGTAGGAGTTTTGTTTAATTAATTATAATTGCTATCAAGTCATCAATACACTAAGCAAATAAAATCTTAAAAGACAAAAAACTTAGTGTCTTCGTGACTTGGTGACTCATTTGATTTCCTTATTATTTGACCAAAGCCTGATACCTCAAAAGTCCTTCTAAATAATAATAATCCGCATAAATCAAAGGCACATTAATCTCAGATTTGCCAGGTTTATGTCCTGTACTGTGCATCAAAATAAAATTATTATTTGTACCAATTTTCGCTTTATAATCATCACTGGAAAGGCTCATAAGCATTTTTTGGCATTTTTGAAGTATTCTTGCCATTTTTTCACACCCACAATCGTTGATAATTCTAACAAAGCTGAAGCCGTGAGTGCTCCCGCTGAGGCATCCCTTTCTTCGTTCGGAATATTGGGGGCGTTGAAGTCCCAATACGGAATTTTATCTTTCGGTAAATTGGGGTTGTTCAAGTAAAAATTGGCAATCCTTTCCGCTTGTTCTAAATAACGTTTCAGTTTAGTTTCACGATACATGACTGTATACCTATACAATGCCCAAGCCTGTCCCCTCGCCCAAGCGGATTCGTCTGCATAGCCTTGATGAGTCTTTTTTCGTAATATTTTTCCGCCTCCTCCGTAACAAATCACGTGATAAGAACTACCATGAGGTCTGAAATGGTTTTTTAAGGTACTGTCGGCATGGGAAATACAGATATTATAAAGTTCTTTATCACCCGATTCACGAGCCGCCCAAAACAAAAATTCGAGATTCATCATGTTGTCAATAATCACGGGATAATCATAGCCATCGTGTTTCTCCCAAGATTTTATTACCCCAAATTTTGGATTAAAACGAGTTGCTAAAGATTTTGCCCCTTCCAGCATAACTTTCTTATAATCAGGATTTTGTGTAAGACGATAGCCATTTCCAAAAGGGCAATATTACATAAATCCCAAGTCATGCGTGTGAGTATTGTATCTTTCTTTTTCAATTGCCATTGCCCATTTTTCAGCGGCTAATTTCCATTGTAAATTCTTGGTTTGTTCAAACAAATACCACAACGAACCACCAAAAAAACCGCTACACCACCATTCTATTGGCATATCTCTTGGCTTTCCGTCTGGCAGAGTAGATTGAGGTATTTTAGTAATATCTTGGTGCGATTTCAACATCCCTTCATATTGTTGTGAAGCTAATTCAAATTGCCTTTTAACATCAATTTTCGATTGGCTTAAAGCATTGAATATCAAAGAGATAAATGATAAAATTATTATTTTTTTCATGTTAAATTTTGATAACGAATAATGTTTAATTAAAAGACTTCAAATGTTATTTTTTACTTTTAGGGTATAAAAAAAGGTGAATAGAATCTATTAAAATTCTATTCACCTTTACTATTTCTATAAAATGGAATTACTTAATTAGACCTTCCACAATTTTCATTATCACTGAAAGTCCAACGGAATCAACTTCTGAAAAGTCGTCCAATTCATCAGAATCAACATCAAGCACCAAGAACACTTCTCCATTTTTGTCAAAAGCTGGCAAAACAATTTCTGATTTTGACGCAGATGAACAAGCAATATGACCTGGAAAAGCCTCAACATCTGGAACGATTACGATTTGTTTCGTGGTATAACAATGTCCGCAAACGCCACGGTTAAAATTGATGCGAGTACACGCAATCGGACCTTGGAATGGCCCTAAAACTAATTGATTTTCTCTTTTTAAATAGAACCCTACCCAAAAGAAATTAAATGCTTCTTTAAGAGCAGCAGAGATGTTAGCAAGATTAGCCGTCAAATCACTTTCACTTTCAGTAAGTGCTTGAATTTGAGGAATTAAACTATCGTAGATTTCCCTCCGATTATTTGTTTGAGGAATTAATAAACTCTCTGCCATACACTTTAAACAGTTATAGTTTGGAAATATCTTTTCATCCAACAATCAGATGCCTTAACATTCCAGTTATTTTTAAATTCTTGAATATTGGGAACTAAGTTATTGAAAATCAAGGTTTCAGGCGTTAAAATACCATCATTAACCAAAGATTTTATTTTACCAATTTCAACAGTCTGCAATTCGTTATTTTTAAGAAAAGCAACAGAACGGTCAAAGAAATCAATGTTAAGGTCAGCTCCTAATTCTCTCAACCATTGAGTAGAAGCATCAATTGAACAACCAGAAACTTGATTTTGCATTTCATCTACCGCAACAATTACAAAACGATTATACACAACTTGAACCGAACCCGACAAATCTGCTCCATGAGCCGCCCAAGCATTTATCTGATTTTCGAGAAACTGCTCAATAGTTTGTACTTGTAAGTCTGTTAGGTTCTTATTAGTTTGATATACCCAAATACGGGCATAATCAGGCATACTATTAAAAGGGATTAACATAGATTTTGTTTTTTAATATTTTCATTTCACTTCATTAACTAAACGAGAAACGCAAGTTGATAGTTTCCAAGAGAAGCAAGTTCGACATGTTTTGTTTTTTGGGTTTATTATTGGTGTAACTTCTATTGATAATTATTTTAATCAGTTTAGAAAGATTATTATAGAGGAAGATATTACTTAAATTAACTCGAACTTTCCATTTAAATCTGTAACCCGTATGGTGTACCCCAAAAGTTGGACATTATAGTTAGTAATCTTATATAAACTATGTTTTAGTTATAATTGTACTATTTTTAGATATAGGTAATCGCTCAT
>JAYVIV010000065.1:0-16114 GCA_043769985.1 Arcicella sp. | reverse complement strand
TTGGATGTCAGATTTTGAGCCAAGAGCTTTTGGGGATAACATCCAAAAGTGGGGAACAACCTTGATTTTGATAGAATCGGGCGGATATAAAAATGACCCTGAAAAACAATACATCCGTAAATTGAATTTTGTGTCTATATTCACTGGTTTACAGATGATTGCGAGTAAATCGTATAAGAAACAGAGCATCAAAGAATACCAAGAATTACCCTTAAATAGTAAAGCAATTTATGATTTAATTATCAGAAATATTGCAATTAAAAAAGGTGAAACTACCTTCAAAGCCGACATTGCCATCAACCGCAACGAACGACCAGTAAGTGGAAGAGATTACTTCACAACCAGTTCAGAAATTGAAGAAATTGGCGATATGTCGGTCTTTTTTGGAACGGATGAAATAGATGCAACGGGTATGGAAATTGTTGTAGAGAAAGAAATTGGATTAGGCTCAAAAGCTGATTTTCAGATAATTAAAGAAGGAAAAATAATTTATACAATTAAAAATGGAGTCATTCAATAAACTGAACACGGATTTAACGGATTAGACACGGATTAATTTTAAAATTACATCCGTGTCTAATCCGTTAAATCCGTGTTCAGTCAGTATTAGATATAAAAATATGCAAAATCCAGTAATAATTTTTGGTGCAAATGGCTTAGGAGCTGTTGCCCTCGATATTTTCAAAAGAAATAACGTAGTAGTTTACGCATTCTTAGATGATAATAAAGAACTTCACAACACAGAAATTGACGATGTTGTGGTTTTAGGAAGCACCGATGATGAAGGTTTTACCAAATTAGTCGGTAAAAAATGCGAAGCCTTCGTTGCCATCGACGACCAAAAAGTACGTAAGAATATCGTCGATATGATTTTGGATATTCGTAAGGTGCAGGTAGTAAATGCCATTCACGACCAAGCAACAATCGCCTCAACTGCCGAGATTGGTCATGGGAATTTAGTTTCTCCTGGCGTAATTATCAATGCAAGAGCGAAAGTTGGAAACAACAATATTTTCCACAGTAAAGTTTTGATAGATTATGATGCAGAAATTGGTGATTACGTTCAAATTGGGGCAGGAAGCACAATTGGAGCAAGTGTTTCGATTGAAGACAACGTTTTTATCGGCTCAGGCGTAACCATTATTGGCGGTATAAAAATCGGCAAAGGAGCAAGAATTGGAGCGGGTTCAGTTGTGATAGAAGCGGTTAAGGCGAAGGAGACGGTGTTTGGGAATCCTGCTAAGAAGGTGTAGTAGGAGATTAATAAAGTAAAAAATTAATTTTTATCGAAAATTAGTACCTTTACAAACTTTAATATACATAAAAATGCTGGATTCGATATACATAAAGAATTATAGAAACTTAAAAAATTTAAGTATTGATTCTTTGGGAAAAGTAAACCTTATCACTGGAAAGAATAATACTGGAAAAACGACTTTGCTCGAAGCTATCGGAATTTATGCAACGAAAGGCGATTTGTCTTTTATTTCACAAATACTTGTAGAAAGAGGAGAAGATATTAGACAAACTGAGGCAAATGGAAATATTATCACAGATAATATTCGAATGCTTTCGTCACTTTTTACAGATAGAATTGTTAGGTTTGGTAAAGAATCTGCAATAGCAATTGGAGATTTAAAAATGACATTATTCGGTTCTCAGGAATTTGCTGAAAAATCTGTTTATTTTCGTTTTGTGAACTATTTTGATGAATTACAAAAGGATAATCAAGGAGGCTATTTGAGTAGAAGAAGAGTAATTTCTGATGATGAAACTGATGATATTGAAAAAAATATAAGTGATTATAAAATTGGATTTGAAATTAAGGATGGATTACGCTCAATAATTGTACCTCTTGATGATGAAAAAAGAACATTATTTAGAAGATTTGGATTACAATCAACAGATTATAAAGACAATTTACAGCTTATTAAAACTTTTAACATAGATAGAAATATTAATGGACGACTTTGGGATAATATTACTCTTACTGAAAAAGAGATTCATGTCATTGAGGCATTAAGAATAATAGAACCCCTCACCGAAAGAATTGCTTTTAAATCTGAGGAATCATCTTCAAGAGAAAGAACAACTATTATTAAACTATCTAATGCCGATATTCCAGTTCCTCTTAAAAGTATGGGAGATGGGATAAACCGAATTTTAACAATAATTCTTGCATTAGTTAATGCTGATAATGGATTTTTATTAATTGATGAGTTTGAAAATGGATTACATCACACTGTTCAAGAAAAATTATGGGGAATCATATTTAAACTATCCCAAAAACTGAATATTCAAGTTTTCATAACAACGCACAGTGAAGATTGCATTTCTGGATTTGAAAATGTTCTGAATAATCCAGCGAACTCTCTTGAAGGTAAACTAATTAGACTTGATAATGATAATGGAATCATCAAGCAAGTTGAATTTGATGCCAAAGAATTAAAAATTGCCACTGATAACGATATTGAAATAAGATAATGTCAAAAATTCAAGACCACCCTAATTCATTACTTTTAGTAGAGGGAAATGATGATTTTCATGTAATACACTCACTTTGTAAGCAATTCAATATTTCAGTTCGTAACCTTGAAAATCCCAAAGGAGGCAATTTCAGCGTAAAAGATTGTAAAGGAGTAACTGAATTACTTGAACAAATTCCTGTACTTTTTAAATCCTCTAATCAATTAACTTCATTAGGAGTCATAATTGATGCAGATATTGACTTGCAATCCAGATGGGAGTCTGTAAAGAATACACTTTTGAAAGAAGGCTTTAACGTACCAAAAGATTTACCAGAAAATGGATTAATTGTTAAGAAAGGAATACTACAAGCTGGTGTTTGGATTATGCCCAATAATAATTTAAACGGTATGCTTGAAGATTTTATCTCATTTCTCGTGCCACAGGATGATAAATTATTACCGATTGTAAAGACCACACTTGAAGGATTAGAAGCTAACAATTTGAACAAATATTCATTAACACATAAATCAAAGGCTCTAATCCATTCATGGCTTTCTATCCAAGAAGAACCAGGAACTCCACTTGGTCAAGGTATTACAAAGCGATATTTATCAACTGATGAGGAGACTTGTAAACATCTTATAAATTGGATTAATGAATTATTCTGCGAATAGTAGATACTATAAACTGGTTCAAGCATCCACGTTTGAACCATCACCTCCCAATCTCAAAATACTTCACCTCAACCCCCAAATCTCCCAATAATTGCCGTGTCCGTTCAGGACGTGCATCTGTAATAAAAACCTGCGAAAAAGTGCCATCAACCATCATAGTGATAAGTTGTTGAATCCTTCTATCATCGAGTTTATCAAAAATATCATCCAACAGTAGGAGAGGAGGGAATCCTTTCACTTTTGTTAGCATCTCAAATTGAGCTAATTTCAAGGCAATGACAAAAGATTTTTGTTGCCCTTGCGAACCAAATTTACGGAGGGTAAAACCATTTATTTCAAAAATAAAATCATCTTTATGACTGCCCATAGTGGTGCGTTGAGCCGCCAAATCTCGCTGACGATTTTTTCTGAAAATTTGCGTAAAATTCTCCGCCCCAACTTCTGATTCATAAATCATTTCTACTTCCTCACGAGCATCCGAAAGCGTGTTGTAATGTTTTTTAAATATCGGTAAAAATTCTGTAATAAACTGATTACGAGATTGATACAATTTCAAAGAAACTTCTACAAGTGGGTCAGAATAAACATCTAACAATAAATCATCAATATAATTTCTTTCACCAAACTGTTTTAAAAGAGAATTTCGTTGCAATAAAAGTCGATTATATTGCAAGAGATTTTCCAAGTATTCCGAATCCAATTGAGCCATTACGCCATCAAAAAACTTTCGTCTTTCCTCACTTCCATCCCGAATAATATCCGTATCGTTAGGCGATAACATCACCACAGGAAATCGCCCAATATGTTCCGAAATTCGTTCGTAGGCCTTTTTATCCCTTAAAACAGCCTTCTTTTGTCCACGTTGAAGGGAGATGGTTATTAAAGAAGCCCCCCCCGCCCCCGATGGGGGAGCTTTCGAGTCCGATTTGTTGTCGGAAGCTCCCCCATCGGGGGCGGGGGGGGCTTGGTCTATAAACTCTCCCTCAATCATCATATATTCCGCCTCATGATTAATACTCAACGCATCCTGATTTGAAATTGAACTTTTAGTTAACGCCAAAAAATATATTGCATCTAATAAGTTGGTTTTACCCGTTCCATTTTCTCCCACAATGCAGTTTACTCGTTCCGAAAAATCGAAGGAATCGTATTCATAACTCTTAAAATGGGCTAAACTTATTTTTTGTAAGTGCATATTTGTTAGGTATTAGTTATGAGTTATGAGGTATGAGGTTACAAATAATACATGAATTGTGTTTATTCCTGTTTCTAATACCTAATACCTCATAACTCATACCTAAAAATGTTTTGTCCATTATTCGTTTTGTCGTAATTTCGTATTACAAAATAACAGTGGATTTGTGGGATTACAAACCATAAATTTTTGATATTACGAATATAAAGGAGAATTGAGCGGAGAATAAATATTCACTCATTTACTCATTCACTCATTCAAAACTGTAAAAAATGGCAAAGAAAGCTGAAAACAAAGTAAAATACTCGAAAGAAACCTATATGTATTGGTACGAGTCGATGGTGCTTCAACGCAAATTTGAAGAGCGGGCTGGTCAATTATACGGACAACAGAAAATTAAAGGCTTTTGCCACTTGTATATCGGGCAAGAAGCCTGTTCATCAGGAGCAAAATCTGCTTTGAGAGAAGGCGATAAATACATCACCGCTTATCGTGACCACGGAATTCCTTTGGCATTAGGCTCTGACCCAAATACGGTGATGGCTGAATTGTTTGGAAAAGCTACAGGTATTTCAAAAGGTAAAGGCGGTTCAATGCACATTTTTGATAAATCAGTTGGTTTTGTGGGCGGACATGGCATCGTGGGAGCTCAAATTCCGATGGGTGCAGGATTGGCATTTGCTGAAAAATATAACAAAACGGGTAATTTAGCGATATGTTATTTTGGCGATGGAGCCGTTCGTCAAGGAGCCTTGCACGAAGCCTTCAATATGGCAATGACGTGGAAATTACCTTGTATTTTCGTGGTAGAAAACAATGGATATGCCATGGGAACTTCCGTTGCCCGTACCTCAAACGTAACCGACCTTTATACCATTGGAGAATCGTATGATATGCCATCAGAATCGGTTGATGCCATGTCAGTTGAGGCAGTTCATGAAGCAGTTTCACGGGCAGCAACTCGTGCAAGAGCGGGCGAAGGACCAACGTTTTTAGAATTCAAAACATACAGATACAGAGGACATTCAATGTCTGACCCTCAAAAATACCGTACGAAAGAAGAAGTTGAAAACTATAAAATGCGTGACCCAATCGAGCAAGTAAAGAAATCAATTTTGGATAACGAAATTGCAACTGAAGAAGATTTATTAGCCATTGATGCACAGATTAAGGCAAGAGTTGAAGAATCAGTAAAATTTGCCGAAGAGTCTCCATATCCAGACCCAAAAGAAATTTATACGGATGTATATGTGGATGATTATGTTTTCCCTGTGGAATAGTTGATGTATTGAAAAACCCCTCTGAAAATCATTTTGGAGGGGTTTTTTGCTTTATTGGCTAACTGCCTTTCTGAAATTATATAATAGTCTCTCTATCAATAACATATCTTAAATTAAGATTTTGACAGTATGATAAAATCAATAAAAGTTAATTTTTCTTCGACACAATTTTATAATATCCTTGAGCTTTATTTTCAACAGTAACTGCAATAAGAAGACCCGCAATAACATTATTAACAAAATAATTAGGCAAAAAGTGGCTGATATGTTTTAGAAAATGACTTTCTAAAAATTTATTAGCCATATTTTCAAATCGCTGTAAGTTTGGCATAATTTGGTTAGATATATCCTTGCATTCCACTGTCGAAAGCCCTACAGATTGAGCAATAGAAATCCACTTATCTATTTCAAAACCACATTCTACTGCCATTGAAATTTCTACTAATTTGCACGCTGTTTTAAGTTCATCACTAAATGATTCAAAATTATTATTTCTAAATCCATCAAAAGATACAAAAACTCCATTCGGACGTAAGACCCTATGAATTTCCTTTATCACAGTCTCCATATTGTTAGCGTAACACATTGCCTCTATTTCAAATACGTAGTCAAAAGTATTATCACCGAAAGGAATTTCATGAAAATCTCCTTCAACAAACATAGCATTATTACAATCTTTGTAGGAATGTTGTGCTTGTTTTAGAAATGAGGGTGTTAATTCAAGTCCATAAAAATTAGAATTTGGATAGCTTTTTGCTAAGTTTCCAGTATTATAACCTTTTCCGCTACCTATCTCTAAAACGTTTAATTTACTTTCATTTTTAGTAAGAAATTGACTAATCAAATTAATTTGTTTGTTGTAATCACTTTTTCTAAAAATGCCATCTTCACTTATCGCAAAATGTACAGAACCTCTTTTAGAATGAAACATTGTGTAACCAAGGCTACTTTCAGTAAAATATTGTTGAATATTTTTCTTTGTTATTTTTTGAGTAATTATGTTATTTATACCAAAAAAGCCGTCAATTTTAATTAGATAATTAGTGAGTTTTGCAGACATTTTTATTATTAGAAATTATGAATGAGATAAGAGAAAAGTGTCGATAAATTTCAGAATAAAGATATTTTATTTAGAAATCTTAATGGTTTTACTGTAATAACCGCCAAAATATCCTAAACCGTTTTCTATATTTGAGGGAATCAAAACAGGCTCTTTAAATCGCTCAAAGAAAGAATTTAAATCAGTTTGTTTATTAGAAACATCTGAAATAAAGTCGCTTATTGATTGTTGATTAGATTCATTTTGATTGTATTGACTTGAACGTTTACTAAAAAAAGCGTTTGTTTGCTGGTCTATATTACTGAATATTACAAAAAATGTTGTAGTGTCTGAAATAGATTTACTTTTAGTCAAATTGCCCACTGCTGTTATTTCTGGATTTGATAAACTTACATCTGAAATACTAAAAGATGACCCTATATTATTATTCCATATCACACCCGAATATGATATTGATCGTATTTGCTGATTCCAATATCTCACATATACATTGTACATATTAGCCTCAACAGGTGAATCCTTCCATTTGATAGATAAAGTAACTTTTTTATCATCATTTGATTGTGATGTTGTGGGTGTTATTTCTTTCAAAGTATTGTAACTCGAACGCACAGAATTATATCCTTTTACTTCTACAATCAACTCATATTGACTATTGAATTTTACAAAATTTTTATCAAACATTTGATACCGTTTAGTTGAATCAACAAATGGTAGAGTAACCTTCTTTCCTTCTGAAACTATGCTTACTTTCGCATTTTTAGGAATTGACTCATTTATGTTAAATTCCTTATTAAGTGGATTTACTGTTGATACAAAAGCGGCAATTAAAGAATCAGAAGGGGACAAAAGAGCTACGACAGCAATTTTTGCATTACCTGTTTGCACTTGCTCATCTACCTCAATACACGAATAAAACAATTGACATAATAAAATTGCAATAATATATTTCATAGATTTTGATTTCATTTTACCATTTGATATTGTAACTTATTGATGGAATTATTGGTAATAAAGCTTTACTCCGTAATTCATACTTGAGCGTATTGGTTTGTGTGTTTTGGATAGTCTCAACAGAGTAATAATAAGGGTTTTGTCTGTTGTAGGCGTTATAAATACTTATGTCCCAAGTACGTTCAAACCTTCTTCGTTTTTTAATAAATTGAATTCCCAAATCCAAGCGATGAACTGCATCTGTTCTAAAAGCATTCACATTTCCATAATCTATCAATCCAACTTTATCATTTTTAAAGGATACAAATGAGGCTAAGGGGGCTGTAATTGGGTTTCCAGTAGCATAAATCCAGTTAGCTGAAAATCTTATGGAAGGTTTTAGAGAATAGGTTGTAACTATTTCAAAATCATGTCTACGGTCTTGACGTGAATAAAATGGTTTACCTTCATTCAAATCATCAAATTGACGAATTGACCAGCCCAGCGTGTAGCCAAGCCATCCACGAAATCGACCTGTATTTTTCTTAAATAATAATTCATATCCATAAGCCCAACCTTGACCAGATGTTATTTTTGTTTCCCAGTAATTTGTTTCTTGATTGCTTGAAACGTTTATAAGATTGCTTGTCTCTTTATAGTTTACTACGTTTTGCATCTTTTTGTAATAGCTCTCTAAGCTCAGAAAGTAGCCCTTATTTAAGGTTTTTTCTATTGCCCCAGAAATTTGTTGAGCCGATGCAATCGGTATTCTTTGGGTAGATGGAATCCATAAATCTGTTGGGAAACCTACTCCAGTGTTAGATAATTGATGCGTAAATTGTGAAGTATAGGCGTAAGAACTTTTCAACTTCCACGAATTATTTAATTGGTAAGCCAAAACCATGCGTGGCTCAATAAAATACTCATTATTTTCTCCAGTGTTATAGGAATTGAGCCTTAATCCAATATTGCTTGATAGTCTTTTAGTCCATATTGATTCATATTCACCATATAGTCCCCACTCAGAATTATTGATGCTTATCACTATAGAAGAATCTGCCCCTACTTTCAAGATTTGAGGTTTAAATTGATGTTTCGTAAAAACACCTCCGAAACGAATAGTTGTACTTAAATTAGCAAAATAATCAATGTCGGCTTTTATGTTAATATCTTGAATAGATGAAAGATAATTCGTCCGTCTTTCGTAATTATCATTATCTAATTGACGAGAATATACGTCAGATAACTCGAAGTTATATTTAGTTGAAATAATGGAAATATTTGAAAATAGTTTTTCATTAAAAATATGGTTCCAGCGAATTGTAGAAGTTACGTTTCCCCAATTCATACCATAACTATAATTTATTTTGGTTAAGCCAATTTTTAACTCTTCGTCAATATTCAACTTATCCGTTCCTGTATAAACGCTTAGGAATAAGGCATTTTTAGGATTGATTTGCCAATTTAGTTTTCCGTTAAAGTCATAAAACCAGTATTTTACATCAACTCCTTTTATTGGTATCAGTTTTCTGATAATATCAAAATAAGTTCGCCTTACTGAAAATATGAACGAGGCTTTTTCTTTCAAAATCGGACCTTCCAATGTCAATCGTGATGTTATTAAACCAATGCCAGCTTCACCATGAAAACCCTCTGAGCTTCCTTCTTTCATTTTAACATCTAAAACCGATGAAAGACGACCCCCGTATCGTGCGGGAAATCCACCTTTATAGAGTTCAATATGTTTGATGGGGTCAGTGTTAAAGGTTGAAATAAATCCAAATAGATGATTAGCATTGTAAACTGTAGCTTGGTCAAGGAGAAGTAAATTTTGGTCTGCCCCTCCACCTCTTACAATAAACATACTACTCCCCTCACTTGCCTGTTGTACGCCTGGAAGAAGCTGAAAAGCTTTGATAGGGTCTTTTTCTCCAAAAATTAGAGGAATAGTTTTGATTTCTGCTGGGGTCAAAACAAGAGAACTAATTTGATTGAGTTTAGTATTTTCGTGGTCAGCTTTTACAATGACTTCATCTAATTGATAATCAATAGGTTGCAAAACAATTTCAAGAATTGTGTTTGTTTTCGTAGGTGCTATAAATAAAGTATCTGTCTCATAACCTACAGATGAAAATATAATCTGATAATTTTTATTTGAAGATAATTTCAAAGAAAAAAAACCATAATTATTACTTTGAGAAACAGATTTTTCTTCTTTGACTAAAATATTAACACCTATTAAACTTTCCTTGGTATTTGCATCTTTAACATAACCATGAAGTTGATAAGTTTGTGAGAAAGATGTAATGGTTATCAAAAAACAACAGAAGCTAAAAAGGAGCTTTTGAGTAATAAAAAATATTGGGAATTTCTTGTTCATTGATGCTCAAGTTGCTTTTAGATGCTTGTCTGTTTTTCTTTTTTGGTGATGGAAATTGCCCTGTTTTGATATACATTAAGACACTTTTCAAACAATCTTCTTCGGTATCTCCAAAATCTTTTGTAAGGTCATCGGCAACTTCATGATTGACAGGTAAACCATCATAAAACTCTCCAAATCCTTTGGCATTTATATTTTTAAAACTAACTGGGAAAATGAAATTATTACCTACTGCATATTGCTGAAAACCAAATGGTTTTCCATTAGTAGAAGCCCCTATAATTTTAACATCCATAACTGCTCTTAAAGCGTTTATTAATATTTCACTTGAAGAGGCAGTCTCTTGGGATGTTATAAAAAATACTCTTTTTAAATTCAGATTGTTGGTAGACGGCTTTAAAAATAAAGAATAATTCAATATTTTATATTTATTGTTGTTGATTGAACGTGAAAATATTTTATCCTCTGCTGTTTTAGGGATAACAGAATTAGCAATGGATAATGCCATTATGCCATCCCCTCCATGATTATATCTTAAATCAATTACTAAATCTTTTATTTCTTTTTTTTGAAAAAACGTAAAGAGTTTATCCAGTTCACTATAAATAGAATCTCCACCAAAAAAAATATCAAAGTAGAAATACCCTATTTTGGCTTCTATAATTTGAGGATTTATTAAAGGATTTTTCTGAAAAGGGGAGGCTTTGAGGATTATATTTTCAATTAAACCCTTTTGATTTAAAAATTCAAGAGACACACTTGTCTTCTTTATTTCATTTGATAGTAAACTTTTGTTAATAACATTAGCCTCAATGCCATTAATCCTCAATATTTTAAGTCCTCTCTTAAGTCCTTGTTTGTATGCGTTTGATTGATCATAGACGACTCTTATTCTTAGGTCTTCATCAGAAGCAAAAACCATTTCAAATCCAAATCCGTTTGCTTGATTTTGTTGCAATTTTCTCCAACTCTCCTTTTCCATTACGAAACTCCATTTGTCCAAAGGCTTACTATTGTGCAACTCACTATAAGTTTTCAAGTCTTTCATGAGACTTTTTGATGCTTGAAAACTTTGTAGCTGTTCTTTACTGTAGTTTGGGAGATTTTCATTCCAAAAATATACGTCTTTGCAAATAGAATAAACACTATCTAACTCTGATAAAGGGGATTCAATAGTATTTACTTCATTTATTTTACAACTTATTAACATAATCCACAATATGAAAAAAAGTGATACCTTTTGCGTCATTTTAATGGAATTAAGGAAGCGTTTAGTTCAATAATTGCATTGTTCAATTGAGGAACTTTTAGTTCATTTTTTAATTCTACCAAAGAGGATTCTATCGTAATTACCTGATGTGTTCCATCTATTCCAAATATATCTGAACCTGATATTTCTAATTTTTTATCTGTTTCAAAATATTTCCATGTTGCTCCTGAAATATTGTTACCATTATTGTCAATTCCTGTAATTGTTCCCAACGGTTCAAGTTTAATTCTAACTTTTGTAAACTGGAAAGGATCACTTCCTACGTTCTTATCAAAAGAAAAGTTATAACCACTACCTTTACCTGTGGCTTTTTGGATAATCCATGTTGGATTTGTTAAGATTACATTAGATGATTTAGGATTGGTTTGTTCATCTTTTTTACAGCTAAGGATGCTGATAAAAAGAATATACAAGAGAATTTTGTGTTTCATTTTTCTATGTTTAAATTTTATAAAAAATCTTTCCAAAAACGATATAAGTAATACCCAATTGAGCAAAAAAAGATAAGAAAGCAAATAGAAAATACTTAGTTAAAATAACAAAATCATTCATATTTTTTCTAAATACTAAAATATTTAGAAAACCTGAGAAGGCAAAAAATATCCAACTTGGAAAAAATAATGATACTCCCCTTTGAACAAAAGAAGATGAGTAAAAATAGAATTCCCAATCTATCTCAGATGAAAATAAATGAAACACCACATACACAAAATCAATCATTATTACCGTGCATAATATAGATTTAGTATATTCATCTGTAAAAATAAAAGAGTTTTTCATTTTAGAGGTTGTGTAGATGAATGATATCTTAATGAAAATAAAAATGCTAAAGCTTAATATAGTTCTAAATGCAAAAACTTTATTCAAATTAAAAATAATTCTTTTACACGCAAATACTTGCCCATAAATATAGGGTTTATGCGTAATTTCACCAGAAACAACAAGAGATGTTAAAAAAGAACAGGCAACATTTAAAACCATGTATAAAAAAAACGACAATAATATTATTGTCAATATTTTTGTCGTTTTTAATGAGTAAAAACATCTTACTTTCTCAATCATTGTATATAATTCATTACGGATTCTTTATTTTTTGATGTCAAATTTTTAACGTCAGTTTCAAACATATTAAGCATACTCTGAAATTCTTTATTTTTGGTAACTTTTCTATAATCGTTAATCAATTCCAAATAGTTATCTTTAGCTTCATTATCTATAACTATCTCATTTTTTTTGCCAGAGACAAGTGTTTTCATTACTCCCATTAATTCTTGAGCAACAATTAAGTGTTCGTAAACATTACTAACATTAATTACATCAAATGCTTGGCTCACTTGAGTCATTTTGTCATAATAGTCAATATATTCCTTTCCTTTTTCGGTTTTAACCATATAATTATCTCTAATATTCCTGATGTTGTCTAATTCGAAAATTTGAGCAATTCGGGAACTCTTATTTACTGTCTTCCCTTGTTCAATAGATTTTTCTAAAAGACAGTCTTTTTCACAAATATAAGGAGAAAAGTTATCAGGGCGTACACAATTACCTTCCGCTTGAATACTACAGATAGTAACACAATTAGGATTTGCTTTTTTACTAAGTAAGAAAGTTGCATTATTTATGACTATTTTTTTTAGATTTTTGTTTATTTCAGAATTATTGACATTTGGTTTCATGTTAGACAATTCTTCAATATTAATATACCTTACCCAGTTTACAGAACTATTATTTTTTAGCACCGTTCCAGCTATATATGAAATATCTGTTGCACTTACTTGATTTTGGTCACAAATAGTGGTGTATGTATCATCAACAGTAAAATTACTTGGATTTTCTTTTGCTCGTTTGAATAATAAGTGTTTAGCTGAATTTTCGCCTTGAGATAAAATAACACTGACTGCTTCGACATCTTCCATTTTTATTTTATCTAAATTGGCATTTTTTAAATAGAAAATAGTATTCAATGGCTTCGAAGATACTGTCTTATTAAATCCTTCTGTTGTAGTAAGTATTTGAGTTATTAAAGACATTGACTTAGATGAAATATCTGTGGTTAGAGTATTAATTGGTTTTTCATAACCTTCACCTGCTAAACTACTAACTTTGTTAGCGTTTACATGGTCAACTGGTATATTCTCAAATTTTAAATATGAAGTTCCACCAAGACCGAGTTCTTCGGGAGTCTTTTTTAGAATTTCTTTATCATCTTGCGATTCTTTACACGCAAAAACAATGGAAGCAACTAATAAACACATCAAGCTAATTTTGAATAGAAACCTAAATTTTGGATTAAAAACTTTCATTTTCATAAAACCAAAGTGATTTAATTCCTAACACCTTATTAGGGCTTTTCTTTGGTTTTGCAAACCTAAGCCCTTACACAACAAATGTACAACCGACTTATCGTTTAATTTAACCGAGAAATCGGTTAAATTCACATGAATTTTAGGCGTTAAAGTTTTTTTTATGTCGTTACTATTGTATAGATTTACAGAATTATTCAAACCCTTTTACACTATTAAACTGTTCTATCATGGAAGAATTCTCAATTATTCTCATTAAAAACCGCCAAAAGTTAAACCTTAGTCAAGAACAAGCCGCTATACAATTAGGCGTTTGTCAAAGCACTTATCAAGAATGGGAAAAAGGTCGCTCGCCTAAATTAAAATACCTCCCCAAACTCAAAGCACTTTTTGGGTTGAGTAGCATTGATGAATTCTTTGGAGAGAGTTCAAATATTACCCCCCCCCCCCGTAATTCAGCATTCGTAATTGATTTTTAGAAATAACACACAAATAAAAGCATCTCCACAGTAATGTAGAAAGGCTTTTGTTCTAATTTTCAAACAAATCCTCCATTTCAATCTCCGAATGGATTTCTTCTAAATAATAAGCATTTTTAATAGCTGGATAAGTGGTTATTAATGAACTCACAACTGATTTTTTGGTTTTAGTAGCATACTCAAAAATTGCTCTTCTCTTTCTCAATTTAGCCGTATATTCTTTCGTCAATAAATAATCTTTTGTTGAAAATTTGGCTTCGCAAAGATGAATAATTCCGTCTTTTCTATCAATGACTAAATCAACCTGCGAGCCTTCCATTGCTAAATCACCTTTGTATCTCCAAGAAGAAGTTTGCGTATAAACCCCTGAAATTCCCAATTTTTTATGAATTTGGTCAAGGTGCAGTAAACATATATTCTCAAAAGCATAGCCAGACCAACTACTGTAATTATTTTCTGTTGCTAAACTCTCCCAGACATTTGCTCTATTGGTAACATTTCCTTTAATGAATCTTAAATAAAAGATAGAATAAAGGTCAATAATTCTGTAAATTTTATCTTTAACTTTCTTTCCAAATGGTACAATTTTAATGATAAAACCACTATCCATCAAGTTTTCAATCGTTCTATTCAACGTCCCACCATCCGAAAGCCCTGATTTTTCTATCAATTCTTTCCGAGTGATTCCATAAGGGTAATTTGCCAAAGTTTCCACGATTTTGAGATGGTTTTCAGCATTGTAAAATAAAGAATGATACAGCGGTAAAAACTCATCTGTAAGTAAACCACCCGTTTTAAAACAAATTTGATCAATTAATTGGCTTACACTTTTTCCTTGTTCCAATTCTTTCAAATAAAACGGGATTCCACCCATTGCCATATATAACTGAATAATTTGATAACGAGTAAATTTCAAATTTTTCGATACACAAAATTTCTCAGTTTCATTCAAGGTAAAAGGCTGTAAGTGAATTCGTTTAGTCACTCGATTATATAATCCTCCTTGTGCATTAATGAGGTTTTTTTGAATCCATGAAGCCGCAGAACCACAAACGATTAATAAAAGATTATCCATTTTTGAACCATGCTGATTCCAGAAATAATCTAAAGCTGGAACAAAGCCAGATTTGTGCGTATCCAACCAAGGCATTTCATCAATAAAAATGACCATTTTATCATCCTTATTTTCAATAGAATAAAGATAATCTGTTAAATTCGCAAATGCCTCCGCCCAATTTTCAGCTTTCGGATTTTTGAAACCATCGCCAGCATAACGACTTAATTCTTTATTGAAATTGAAAATCTGAATACTTGTATCTTCTTGATTAGACCCAGCAAATTCCATCACGAATTGCGATTGAAAATATTGCCTTATTGCAAAAGTCTTTCCAACCCGCCTACGTCCATAAACTACCAAAAACTCCGCTTGATCTGAATTTAATAATTGCTTGAAAATTGCCTTTTCATTGTCTCTACCAATTATTTTATCCGTAGTATTCATAAGTATCTTTGGAGAAATTATTAAAAATTTCATACATTTCTCCAAAGATAGCAATACTTTTGGAGAAATGTACCTAAAAAAATAACGATTTCTCCAAAGATAATTTCAGTACAAACCAAAAAAAGAGCCACAACTTTCGTCATGGCTCTTTTTTAAGAATTTGTTTCCGTTAATTACTTAACTTCAACTTCAGCACCAGCTTCTTCTAATGATTTTTTCAAACCTTCAGCTTCGTCCTTAGATACACCTTCTTTAACAGCTTTTGGAGCGCCATCCACTAAATCTTTAGCTTCTTTCAAGCCAAGACCAGTCAAGTCTTTCACCAATTTAACTACTGCCAATTTGCTTGGACCAGCAGCTTTCAAGATTACGTCAAATGCAGTTTGCTCAGCAGGAGCCTCAGGAGCATCACCCGCACCAGCACCACCACCAGCTACCATTACAGCCGCCGCAGCAGCAGGCTCGATGCCGTACTCGTCCTTCAAAATTCCAGCTAACTCATTAACTTCTTTTACTGTTAAATTTACTAATTGTTCAGCGAATGCTTTTAAATCTGCCATTGTATTAAGA
>JAYVIV010000064.1:0-16555 GCA_043769985.1 Arcicella sp. | reverse complement strand
AGTCTGCATCAGGCTCTGGGCATCCAATGGCTAAAAAAATTTTTCGGATAAATTCCTTTAAATAGTTATATTCGTAATTCATATTCTTTTTTGAAAGTTCAGTAACAAATTTACGGATAAGAACTTCCACATTAAAATGACTAATACTGTTTTGTGGTAATTTTTATTAGTTGAAATTTCAAAAAATAATTAATTAACTTGATAAACGTTTATAACCTACACAATAATCTCTTTTGTAAATGCTTAATTACTCTTTTGTTTCAAATAGTCGCTTACTTCTTATGGGTTGTATCATACTGCTTTTAGGACTGATTTGCCATGCTCAAGTTTCCCCGAAAAATTTCAAAAAGTCAGCTGGGGCTGGGAAAGATACCCTCTTTGTCGATATATCCAACAATGAAAAGTTAGATATTAAGAGAACTATTATGGGAAATACTAAGAAAATTGTAGGTAAGAAAGTCTTAGAATTTCGGTCTTATAAAATCGAATTTAAGAACCCTAAGAAAGTAGCTTTAAAATTGAAGGTTCAAGACTTGATACCAACTTCTAAAGATGGTTTAGTTGAGTTAGAAATCTTGGAAAGTTCTGATGCCGAAATAGACTTTACTAAAGGGCGATTGGCTTGGAATTTTCGTTTAAAACCGAAAGAGAAGAAGGTTTTGGAAGTAAAATATAATGTCACATATCCTAAAAATAAAATCATACTTGGTATCGAAAATGTCCTCCAACTTCAAGCTAATATCCGCAAAACTGTTTAGTTTTTTTGTCAAAGGCTTACTTTTACTTGCCCCCGTTTATGTCACGGGTTACATTATTTTCAATCTCTTGGATTCCTTAGATAGCCAATTTTTTGTGCAGTATCGAGGAACGGGTTTAGTGGTTTTAATTGGCATAATCATGATTGTCGGCTTTTTGGGCTCGACGTTCATTTCTGTACCAGTAGTTCAGATTTTCGAAGAGGCAATTATTAGAATTCCATTGGTTGGTATTATCTATTCGTCCTTAAAAGACCTCGTAGGGGCGTTTGTTGGGGATAAAAAGAAATTTAACCAGCCAGTCAGGTTTATGCTGAATAAAGAAAATGGAATACAAAAAATTGGTTTTATTACCCAAGAAGATTTGCAATTTATTGAATTAAAAGATTCTGTTATGGTCTATTGTCCACATTCGTATGCCTTTTCGGGAGAGCTATTTATTGTTCCTTCTGCAAGTGTGAATCCCTTAAACTTACCTGCTTCTGATGTGATGAAAATGATTATTTCAGGAGGTGTTTCATTGAGTCAAGACGCTAAAAATTAAATAATTATATCCTCATGAATTATTGGCTATTAATTCCCGTTGCCCTGATTATTTTGGCAATCAGAGACGTTTTACAGAATCGTCACACCATTCAACATAATTTTCCCGTAATTGGACATCTACGATATATGCTTGAAAAAATTGGTCCCGAAATTCGCCAATATCTCGTTGCCAATAATCGTGAGGAACTTCCCTTCAATCGGGGCGAAAGAGCATGGATTTATGCTTCGGCAAAACAAGAAAATAATTTACAAGGATTTGGGTCAGATCAAGATTTTAATTCGGTGGGATATATCTTCATCAAACACGCCATGTTGGGGCATCAGATACCGTTAAACCATCCCAATAAAAAAGACCCAAGTGCGGTGCCTTGTGCCAAAACCATTGGGGAATATCACAAGCGTAAACGTCCATTTAAACCGTATTCAGTTGTTAATATTTCAGGAATGAGCTTTGGGTCTTTGTCTGCAAAAGCCATTGAATCGCTCAATAAGGGTGCTTTCAAGTTTGGATGTTATCATAATACGGGTGAAGGTTCATTATCACCTTATCATAAATATGGGTCGGATGTTATCGTAAACATAGGAACGGCTTATTTTGGAGTGAGAGATGATGAGGGAGATTTTTCGATGGAAAAATTGATCAAAATGACCATTAATAATCCTTTTGTAAGAGCCTTAGAATTGAAACTTTCTCAGGGTGCAAAACCTGGGAAAGGTGGAATGTTACCTGCCGCAAAAATTACCCAAGAAATTGCTGATATTCGTCATATTCCAATGGGCAAAGATGCGATGTCACCAGCCTTTCATTCCAAGTTTTCCACGATTCCAGAAATGGTACAATTCATAGAAGACATGGCAGAACAAACTGGTATTCCAGTAGGTATAAAATCTGCGGTTGGAAAAACGGAAATGTGGGAAGAATTGGCTCAATACATGGCTAAAACAGGTAAAGGTCCTGATTTTATTACGATTGATGGGGGGGAAGGTGGCACAGGTGCAGCACCTCACGCTTTTGCCGATCATGTGTCTCTACCTTTTAATTTTGGATTTACGAAAATTTATAAAATCTTTCAAAAGTATGATTTGACCGACAAAATAGTTTTCATTGGATCAGGAAAATTGGGCTTTCCAGAAAAGGCAATGATGGCTTTTGCGATGGGCTGTGATTTGATAAATGTAGGGCGTGAAGCTATGCTTTCCATTGGTTGTATTCAAGCACAAATTTGTCATACCAATCGTTGTCCTTCGGGCGTGGCAACTTCGGATAAATGGCTTCAATCGGGCATTGACCCAGCGTTAAAAAGTGAACGTTTTTATAATTATGTGAAAAATATCAATAAAGAAATCCTTGAAATTTCACACGCTTGCGGCTATGAACATCCTTGTCAAATGACGATGCAGGACGTGGATATGGTAATGGGAGATAATAACAAAACGCATTCATTGGCAACTACTTTTGGGTATAATAAAACGGTTGTGCCTTTTGAGGGAGTTGAGCAATTGTTGAATAGTCCGTATTTGGGCGGGGGAAAGGCCAAATAATTAACTAAAAAAGTCCCTCAATTCAAAACTGAGGGACTTTGCATTTAATTATTTACACCATTCGCTTTCAAACGAATTGCTTCTAATTCTTGACAATTAATGTTGCATTCACCTTGCTGATTCAACACGTAGCGGTTATTGTCTTTATCTAAGACCTCATATTCTTTGGTTGTTTCCATGTATCTTATTTCTCTGAACACGAATGGAATAATCTTAGCATTGAATTTATTAATTAAACCCACTTGATTTACGCCCTTTGAAGCAATGGCAAAACCGTTTTTAAATGAATCCAAACTTTCATAATCAGGTGAAATTTGAAGTTTTCCTTTTTGATCAAGATAACCATATTTTCCGTTTTCGTGTTGCACTAAATAATAATCCTCCAAAGCCACAGGTGGGACAGATTTGAATTGACATTTTGCCAAATATTTTCCCGTCGTATCAAGCGTTCCCCAAAGTCCATTTAATCGAACAAAAAAGAATTGATTTTTGCTCACTGCTTGAACAAAATCAAAAGGTTCTGGTGTTATTACCTTGAAATCTTCACCACGAACAAGCATGAATTTTTCGTACTTGCTCTTGTCTTCATTTTTAAAGGCTCTCACAACAATACAATTATGAAACATTGAGTCTGTGACAGAGTAATTGATTTTACCAGCATCAGGATACTTGGTTATGGGCAAAATTACTGTACTTCCGTTCACATCAATTACTTTATCAGCCTTACAAGTTCCAATCCTTTTTCCTTTTGCATCAAGATTACAACTAACTATTTCTTTTACCACCAAAAGACCTTTCTTGTTAATTTTGCCTACATTTTCATATTCAAAAGGAATTACTTCTACGCCTTTCAGATTAATAAATCCATATTTTATTCCTTTACCTATTACTTCTTTACTAACTGGAACAAAATCAAATTCACCAATGGCTCCAATGGTATTAAACTGAGGTTCGAGAATTGTTTTCAAATCTTTATCAACTAAACCAAACAAATTATTATCGCCCTGTATAATACCTAAACCTCTGGGGTCAAAATCACTGATTTGTTTGTAGGCTTTACTTACCCTAAAATCATTGACATTAATTAATTGTTGTTTAGTTTCGCCAATCCCTTTGACATAACCATAACTATCAACATCTGTAATCACATTGAAATCTGGTTTCCAAAGGATTTCACCGTTTGAATTGATTAACCCAACTTTTTTATTTAAGTAAACTTTAAAAAGATTATCTCTTCCAGAGGGTTCAATCAAGTCGAAATTTGCTTCTGCCACTGGACCATCGCCAATTTTAAAAACCCCCCATTTTAAATTTATTTTGACGGCTAAGGTATTATCATTCAAAATAATAATTTCATCATAGAGTTTTGATACAGGTTTATTCGTTTTGTCGTAGTTATTATCAATCAATCCCATTTGATTGTTTCTGAATTTAACTAAGCTCAAACCTTTTGTTAAAGATTTCGCATCAATAATATTTTGGAGTTCTTCACTTTCAACGCCAATATTATCTACAAAAAGCCATCCTACACGCTTTACGAGAGCTTTACCCTCGTTGAAATTTTCGGCTTTTTCAAATTGATATGCTACTATTTCATCTCCGCAAAGGTTAATAAAACCAAAAACACCATCCTTTTTAATTCGGGCGAAGCCTTGTTTATAATTTTCTACAAACCCGTATCTAACATTGGTACGAAGTTTTTCTAAGGGGAATGCCAAAATATCTCTACCATCAAAGTCCTTGCTTTGAGTAAGTCCTACCCCCGACTTATTATTAAAACAAGTAACGGCATCTGCAGTTTTGGTAGGGTCGTTTGAAACTTCTTTTGTTGGCTCAGTGACAATTTTTATTGGCTCAGTTTGAGCGGGCGAAGAAGTTTGCTGGGTAAATTTTAGGATTCTAACAGGCTCCTTTTTAGATTCTACCCCAGCTAATTGAAAAGATGAAAAGGCGTTGGCATTGCCTATATATGCCAGCAACCCCATTGCTAAACAGAATTGTTTCATAATTTTAAGGATTTTATTAAAGTAGCGGAAATCCCTTCTTTAATTTTGCTCATTTTTCGTGCCAATTCAGCAAAAAAAGTTAAAATCAAGTGTTTGGGATTATAAATCTACTAAAACTTTTATCGGCGGGATTGATTTTGAAGTAACAAGTAAGCAATAGCGGGAGCTTGATAAATTCATGATTTTATAGCTTCAAAAATAATTGAAAGTTGCATAAAAACCTAATCTACAAGCTTTTTTTGATGAGAGCCTAATTTGACCCACTGTAAACGAGTCCTAAAGTAATATTTGTCTGAGAATTTTGGATACCGACAACGTTATATTTTCGTATGTATTTTTTAAAGGCCAACTATTGATAGATGTTTACCAACTTTATAAGAAAGTTACTTGCGTCAATAGTCAGTATGTAGTTATAAATTAAAATAATTCAATTTTCTTGTAGAAAAAAATACTCTTTCAGTAAAATATACCTTTATCTTTCGTAAGTTTTTGGAAATTAGAATCATACGATAAAATTTTTGCTTAAAATGTTGACTTAAATCAAATAATCATAAATCGTAATTTTGTCATCTTGGTAGCTTACCGTAAATTTGATTTTCTAAATATTTCCCAACCAACGAAATAAAATTTAATCTATGGCATTATTACAAAATAAAATCGTTTTAGTAACGGGAGCTTCCCGTGGCATCGGGCGAGCGATTGCCTTTAAAATGGCTCAACAAGGAGCAAGCGTGGCTTTTACGTATCTTTCATCAGTAGAAAAAGGGGAAGCTCTCGAAAAAGAATTGACTGATTTGGGCATAAAAGCAAAGGGCTATCGTTCAGATGCTTCCGACTACAAACAAGCGGAGGAATTAATGACCTCAGTAATCACTGATTTTGGCACAATAGATGTATTAATTAATAATGCGGGGATTACCAAAGACGGTTTATTGATGCGGATGTCTGAAGAACAGTGGGACTCTGTCATTCAAGTAAATTTGAAATCAGTTTTCAATCTGACGAAAGCCGCAATTAAGCCAATGATGAAAGCAAAATCAGGCTCAATTATCAATTTAACCTCAGTGGTTGGTATTCGTGGAAACGCTGGACAAGCTAATTATGCGGCTTCAAAGGCTGGAATTATCGGTTTTACTAAATCGGTAGCTTTAGAATTAGGTTCAAGAAATATACGTTCAAACGCCATTGCTCCGGGTTTTATACTAACCGAAATGACGGGCGAGTTGAATGCAACTGCCACCGAAGAATGGACAAAATCTATTCCTTTGAAACGAGGTGGACAACCCGAAGAAGTGGCAGATGCTTGTGTTTTCTTAGCCTCAGATATGTCAAAATACATCACTGGACAAGTGCTTCAAGTGGATGGTGGAATGCTTACTTAAAATTAGGTATGAAGTATGAGGTCTAAGGTATGAGGTCTTAGGTTGTAGGGAATGGGGTTGTGGATTAATTAAATAGTATTAGGCTGAATGTTTAAAATTTACAGTTTAATTATGTGGTATTTGCACAACGACTTATTCCCAACAACCTAACACCTGTAACCTCATACCTCATACTTCATACCTCATACCTTAAAATATATGAAATTCGATTTTCTCTTTCAAACCTCACCTTGGTTTATTCCTCTTTGTTTATTGGTTGGTGGATTGTATGCTTTTGTTTTGTATCAAAAAAATACAAATTGGAGCAAGACCCAAAACCTTCTGATGAGTGCCTTTAGGTTCTTGTCGGTTAGTTTATTGTGTCTTCTACTTTTGAATTTTTTGATACGTCAAATCACGCAAACCGTTCAGAAAAAAACGGTTGTTTTAGCGATTGATAATTCACAATCTATGAACGTTTCTGGAAAGAAAAATTTGTCAGATTTGACGGTTAATCTCAATAAATTAAAAAAAGATTTATCCGAACAAGAATATATTGTTGCCTTCGCATCATTGAATGACGAAACGAATCAAAACCTCGAAGGAATTAAATTTGATAAGAAAACGACTAATTTGTCGGGTTTGCTTTCGGGCGTAAAAAATGCCTACGAAGGTGAAAATCTAACGGATGTAGTGTTGATTACTGATGGTATTGCAAATCAAGGAATTTCACCTGCATCTGAGAATTTTAATTTTGCGGTTCATACCGTAGGTTTGGGCGATACTATTCCCAAAAAAGATATTGCAGTTAAGTCCATTTATGCCAATAAAGTGGCATATTTAGGTAATAAATTTCCAGTGCAAGCGGATGTGTCAGCTTTTGGATTTTCTGGAAAAAGTGCAAATGTGTATTTGAAACAAGGCGGAAAAATACTTGATAAACAGAATTTAGTATTCAAGCAAAATGATGAAGTAAAAACAGTTTCATTTAACACCACTGCCACGCAAATTGGTGTTCAGCATTTGGTTATTGAGGTTGATGTTTTGGGCGGTGAATTTTCAAATCGAAATAATCATCAAGACGTTTATGTGGAAGTAATTGATGGAAAGGAGAGAATTTTGTTACTCGCACTTTCGCCCCATCCAGATGTCAAAGCCTTGAAAAGTATTATTGAAAAGAATGAAAATTATGAATTAGATATTAAAGTTTTGACCGAAAACCCAAGTCCCGACGTTCAGTCAAAATCGTATGATTTATTGATTCTTCATCAATTACCCGATTATTTTAATTCATATTCAAATGTTTTCAAACCCATCATTGACAAAGGAACACCTGTAATGTTTGTTTTGGGAAATCAATCTGGCACAACTTATTTGAATCAGATTAACCAAGTAATGCAAATAAACTCGCAAGCGGGGCAAAGTGACAAAGTGACTGGTACTTACAATCAAGCCTTCAAATCCTTGAATTTTGATGCGGAGAAAATGCAATTAATCAATAAATTCCCTCAAATTTCAGTGCCTTTTGGAGAGTTTAAATTATTGCCAAATTCAGAGGTTTTATTGTATCAAAAAGTAGGTTCTGTGCAAACCCAAAAGCCACTTTTTGTGGTGAATACAGGAGTAAAAAAATCAGCTATTTTTACGGGAGAAGGGCTTTGGGCTTGGCGGTTGGAAGAATATCAACTTACTGAAAAACAGCAAGTTGTGGATGATTTAGTCTTGAAGGTTTTGCAATTTATTTCAGCCAAAGATGATAAAAGAAAATTAAGAGTTTATCCAATTAATACGGAATTTTTGTTGGGAGAAAAAGTGATTTTTGAAACGGAGATTTACAATGCTATTTATGAGAAATTGTATAATCTGCCTATCAAATTAGAAGTAAAAGATGAGAAAGGCACAATTCGTAATTTTAGTTATTCGACTTCATCCGATAATTCAAAATTTGAAATCAGTTCGTTACCTGCGGGGGTGTATCGCTATCGTGCGAGTACGACAGTTTTGGGAAAATCAGAATTATCAGTGGGTGAATTTGTGATTCGGGACATTCAATTAGAAAACTTAAATCTCACGGCAGATTTTGATGTCTTGCGACAACTTTCTGCCAAAACAGGCGGGCAATTTTTCAAGAATAATCAATTTGAAAATATTAAACAAACCATCTTAAATCACAAAGTGCCAGAGAAAATTGATGCCACCGAAGACTTGAAAGAAATGATAAATTTACGCTGGATTTTCTTTTTAATATTAGGTCTTCTGACGGTTGAATGGGTAATGCGGAAGTATTTGGGGGGGTATTGATTTTAACATACAAAAACATGAATATAGGAGACAGAGTACGCCTCATGCGAGGAAAAGAAGAGGGAATCGTTACTAAATTATTGGGCAACAATATTATCGAAATAGAGATTGAGGACGGTTTTACGATACCCGTAAAAGCGAATGAAGTGGTGATAATTAATGCTTTAGAGCAAAAAATATTTAATCCAACACCAGCCTCACGCATTGAACCCCAAGCGACTGAAAAACGTCAAACGGTACAAGAGATTTTGTCAAATCGTGGGGTTTACATGGCTTTTATTCCCGTCAATGACCGTGAACTTTCGCAACACCTCATCAACAATACGGATTGGGATTTGCCGTTTATGCTTTCGTCGGGTTCAGACCCGCACCATAAAGGCTTGGCTTCGGGCGTATTAAAACCAAAAACTTCCATTAAAGTTCAGAGTCTTTTAATTAAAGATTTTGACGAATGGGGAACGTTTGTTTTTCAAGCATTTTTCTTCCGATTGGCATTTATGAAATTGCCAGAACCCTTGATTAAGAAGTTGAAATTTAGGGTAAATACATTCTTCAAAAATCAATCAAAAGCACCTTTATTGAATGTTGATGCCCATTTATTTCAGATGGATGCGGAGGATTCGGTTACGCCAGTAAACTTGAAACTCGACCCCGCAAAAATTATTGAGCAAATGTTTGAAAAGCAAGCTCCTGAGCCATTGATTTTACCCGCAAAGCCTTCATTATCAATTGATTTGCACATTGAAGTCCTGACAAAAGACTCTTGGGCGATGTCTAATTCTGAGATGCTGACCCTACAAATGGGAACGTTTGAAAGACAATTTGAGGCTGCAATCGCCAATGGAATGGATGAAATTATCTTCATTCATGGCGTAGGAAATGGTGTTTTGCGAGATGCCATTCATAAGCGTTTATCAGGCAATAAAAATGTACAATATTTTGAAGATGCTCAGAAAGAGAAGTTTGGGTATGGGGCGACTAAAGTGAAAATTAAATAATAAAATGAAACAAACCCTAATATTACTTACAACAGTTTTAATCCTCCAAAGCTGTGCCAGTTCAAGTACATCACAAAATGGAGGAGGGACGGCAACAACCGTAACCCAAAGCAACCCAGAAGCCCCAAAGGAATCGTACTTATTTAAAGGAAAACAAGTGGAAAAAAATGTTTCGACCATCGGAATTCCTTTTGAAATTTCGATGGCTGACGTTGAACGTCAAATCAATGCCAACATTAAAGACTTGGTTTTTGAAGATAATTCAATGGAGGATAATAATTACGACAATTTCATGTGTAAGGTTTACAAACGAGATAATATTGTCGTGACTACCCAGAATGAGGCTTTTACCTTCAATGTGCCTTTGAAAGTTTGGGCGAAAGTGGGCTATAAAGTGATGGGAATGAGTATTCCCCCGCAAGAATTGAACTTTGAATTTAATGTAAAATTTGGTTCAAAATTTTCCATTGCTCCCAATTGGGAAGCAAACGTTCAAAGTTTTCCGATTGGGTATGATTGGATAAAAAAACCAACCGTTCGTTTGGCGGGCTTTGATATTTCGGTGGCTGGATTAGTGGAAAGAGCCTTAAATTCAAAGCAAGATGCTATTTTGAAAGCTTTGGATGATGCCGTTCGTAAAAATGTTGAAATCAAAAAATACATCGTTCAGGCTTGGAATACTGCCATGCAACCGTATTTGCTTTCTGAAAAATATCGTACTTGGTTGAAAATTACACCCACAGAATTGCAAATGACTTCGCTGACAACGGTTAATAATAAAGTGAAAGCAACGATTGGTATTAAAGCGATTACGGAGACAGTTACAGGAGCAAAACCAACTTTTCTACCTGTAGTAAATGTTCCAGATTTAAAATTAGTTACCACAATTCCAGATGATTTTCAAGTGGGAATTATGGCAGAAATTCCACTGAGTGAAGCGGCAAAACTAACGGGAGATACTTTAATTGGGCAAAATTTTTCTTTCAAAGATGGGAAATACAATGTGCAAGTTACGGACATTGATATTTACGGAGATAATGATAAAATGGTTATTAAATCTGGTTTAAAGGGAAACATTAACGGGGAAATTTATTTTAAAGGAACACCAACCTACGATCCAATAAAGAAAACGGTTTATTTGGATAATTTTGATTACGACTTAAAAACCAAGAATTTCTTAGTGGGAACTGCCAATTGGTTGTTTCAAGGCGTTTTTGCCAAGAATATGAAAGAATCCATGACTTTCAATATTGGTGGACAAATTGATGATATGAAAAAACAAATGCAAGCCAATTTGAATAAACAAGTTTCAAAAGGGGTGAGTTTGAATGGAAATATCCTTGATTTAGCCCCTGATAAAGTTTATCTAACGCCCAATTCAATTATTTGTGTGATTAATGCGAAAGGGAAATTGGACATAAAAATTGATGGACTTTGAGAAAATCAAACAATAAAACCAAAACGGCTCTGAGGAAATCCCCAGAGCCGTTTTGGTAAAAACAAGTCTATAAGCCGCATTCTGTCAGTTATTTAATTATTAGTTATCGGTTATGAGGGATTAATTATTGAAAAATTTAATTTCCCAAATTAACCAATAACTAATAACCAACAACCGTCTTATCATTTATCTCGACGCACCGTTACCGATACGCTCTATCAACCTACCCACTGACATCAGGCGAGCAGCCCCTTTTCAATTAATAATTATTAATTAATAGTTAACAGTTTTCACTATTAATTTTTAACTTTTCATTATTAACTATCTCGTCAGCCTATTTGGTCTTTCAACTCATGAGGTTTACAGCTGCCCTTCATGTCGCCATCAAGGCGGTAGGCTCTTACTCTACCTTTTCACCCTTACCAGATTAGGTTTTAGGTTTTAGGGATTAGGGATTAGGTTTTTTGTCATTCAACCTCTAAAACCTAACCCCCAACCCCTAACCCCTAAAATGGCGGTAATTTTCTGTTGCACTTGCTGTTACGGATTCGTCACCAAATCCGTACCTTCCCGTTAGGAAGCATGATGCTCTACGTTGTGCGGACTTTCCTCCCCTGAATAATCAAAGGCGATAAGACGACTTATTTTCATCGTAAAGTTAATAAATGAAAAACGGGTAATTGTTAATCCTCATTAGTTTTTTAAATTATTTAAAATAACGCCTTGCCAACTCCTTAAAATTCACTATCTTTGCACTCCAATTTACAAATACCATAACCGAAGGACGGGTTCCTTCACTAAAACGTAAATAACAGATGGCTGTTAAAATTAGATTAGCACGTCGTGGACGTAAGAAATTAGCAATGTACGATATCGTAGTTGCTGACGCAAGAGCTCCACGTGATGGTAAATTCATCGAAAAAATCGGTACTTACAATCCAAACACAAATCCTGCATCAATCAATTTGAATGAAGCAAACGCTTTGAAATGGATATTGAATGGTGCTCAACCAACAGATACAACTCGTGCGATTTTGTCATATAAAGGAGTATTGTTGAAAAAACACTTACAAGTAGGTGTTAACAAAGGTGCAATTTCACAAGAGGTTGCTGATAGTAAATTTGAAGATTGGAAATCATCTAAGGATGCGAAAATCACTGGTAAAACTGATGGATTAACTGCTACAAAAGACGCTGATAAAGCGGTTCGTATGGCAAGAGAGGTTGAAATTAACAACGCTCGTGCTGCGGCAATTGCTAAAAGAAATGTAGTTGAAGAAGAAGTAGTTGAGGCTCCAATAGTTGAAGAGGAAGTAGTAGCGGAAGCAGTTATTGAAGCAGCACCAGTTGTTGAAGCAGCACCAGTTGCGGAAGCAGTTGTTGAAGTTGCACCAGTTGCTCAAGAAACTCCTGCAACTGAGGAAGCTCCGAAAGCTGAGTAATTTTTCAAGCAATAATTTAAGAAATGATACAAAACGCTGAAATGATGTTTTGTATCATTTTTTTTTGAATCTTAGCCACTAATACACAAAGTCTCCAAGAAAAGATAAAAAACTTGTTTAAAACTTTCTTAGTGACTTAGAGTCTTGGTGGCAAATATGTGTAATAAAATGACAAAAGAAACTTGTTTTGAATTAGGTAAAATTACTAAAACGCACGGACTCAAGGGCGAAGTTGTGCTTTGGCTTGACGTTGATTTTCCAGAAGATTATGAAGATTTAGAAAGCGTCTTTCTGGAAGTTCGTGGAGAATTAATACCTCACTTTATTGAAACATACCGACAATCAGGTAATCGTGCAATTGTTAAATTTGAAGATATAGATACTTTCGAGAAAGCCGAAACGATGATAAATCTTCAAGCATTTTTACCTTTAGATGAATTACCAGAATTAGAAAATGATCAGTTTTATTACCACGAAATTATTGATTATCAAATAGTTGATAAAAATTTAGGAGAATTAGGGAAAGTTTTAACGGTTCATTCTATGCAAGCACAGGATTTAATGGTAATGGAGTATAAAGGAAAAGAAGTATTGATTCCAGTAATTTCAGAAATTGTTTTAAATGCTGATAAAGAAGCAAAAATTTTAAACGTAAATCTTCCAGAAGGGCTTTTGGAGGTTTATATGGAGGATTAAAAACCCCCTAACCCCCGATGGGGGAACAAAAAAACAAAATTGTAGAAATTATTTTAATTCCCCCATCGGGGGTTAGGGGGCTATGCGAATAGACATTATTTCAGTTGTACCAAAATTAATGGAGAGTTTCTTTGGACACTCCATTTTGAAGCGTGGGCAAGAAGCTGGTCATGCAGAGGTTGTCCTGCATGATTTGAGAGATTATACAATCACAAAGAGCCGTCAAGTGGATGATTATGCTTTTGGTGGTGGGGCTGGGATGGTGATGCTTGCTGAACCAATTGCTCGTTGTATTCGTCACTTGCAGTCTGAAAGAGAATATGATGATGTAATCTACATGACCCCAGACGGTGAAACTTTTAATCAACAAACAGCCAATAAATTATCATTAGGCGGGAACTTGATTTTCCTCTGTGGACATTATAAAGGGGTTGATCAAAGAGTTCGTGATATGTTTGTGACTAAAGAAATATCCATTGGTGATTATGTTCTTTCGGGCGGAGAATTAGCAGCAGCGGTTTGTGCCGATGCTATCATTCGCTTGATTCCTGGTGTTTTGAATGATGAAACTTCAGCCTTGACGGATTCCTTTCAAGACAATCTTTTAGCCCCACCTGTCTATACGAGACCAGCAAACTTTGAGGGTGTTACAATTCCTGAAATTTTGCTTTCAGGACATGAAGCAAAGATAAATGAATGGCGTTTTGAACAATCTATTGAAAGAACAAAGAAAAGGCGACCAGATTTATTATTAAAATCTGGATTAGTATAAGATAGTATTGGGCAATTATCGTAAAAACTAAGCAATTATACATTACCGATTACTAAATAATAGGTTTTTTTCAAAAGAAACTTTCAATAAATTAGTTTTTTTTTCAAACAAATATGTAATATTGCATATTAATTGTGAATATGACGCTTAAATAAAGCTTATTCATATGGACTCAAATGATATTATGTTGTTGAAATTGAGAGAGAACTGAGTAAACAAAATTCATTTTTCACGTAGAAAAAACAAAGTAAGGATTATAATTCGGAAAGCTCGACGTTAATAACGTTGGGCTTTTTTGTATTTAAAATTTGTTGGCCTCGCTTGCATAATATCCACGATATTTTGCGGTATAATTGGGGACGAAGTTACTCATGAGAATATCGTTACTTTACCCTCTCTATCAGTTTGTTTATAATGTAAATTTACTCTTACGTCTGAATTTGATTCATTTGTACAAACATTATTCCCGTAGAAAAACTCATATTAGACCTCATTTTCCTTACATGTATGAAAGAAAATGAGGTCTTTTAATTGCTTTGTTGTTTGCCACTTTTTAAACATATATTTGTTGCATCGGGTTTGACATTGAGGATAAAATCTCAGTCATTTTCCCTGATTTTTCTGATATTTGGGGCGGTAGGATATAAAACGTTCTATAAAAAAAGGAAATAAGTATATTTGAAAACAATTTTTCCTTTTGTAATATAGAAAAGGAAATCTCACTCTCAAAATTTAGGATTTGACTATATCCATCATGATTTTGTGAATTAAAAATTAATCTTCAACCCCGATTCTTGTTTCTGGGTATAGTCAATGTTTGGATTTAATGGATTTTGTTTCAACTCTAAATACTTTAAATTTTTCAAGTTTTTGATTTGTGGAGGAATAAATCGAATATTATTCTCGCTCAAATAAAGCGATTCTAAATGAGTTAGGAGTGTAATATTTTTTGGAAGCTTTGAGATTTTGTCTTTTTCTAAGTGTAATATCTTTAACTTCGGCAACTTTCCTAAAAGTTCAAAATCTTTACTGAGGTCTAACTCCTTTTCATCGTCTAAATATAATTCTTCTAAATTCCTAAGTTTTGTAAAACCGAGTGGTAGTATTTTAAAGTCATTACCCCCTAAATCTAAAATTCTTAGATTTTTTAAATCAGTTATTTCCGAAGGAATTTCTTTTAAATGATCATTTCTTAAACTCAGATATTGAAGGTTTTTAAATTTTGATAATCCTAAAGGAAATTTGTTGAAAAATTGATTGCTCAAATTAAGTCGATATACTTTTTCGGGCATTTTCAAAGCTTCCTCCAACTGAGTAAATTCTTTGTTTAACGCCAAAGAATCAATAATTTGACCTTTTGCAAGGTTTGAACTGAAGGTAAAAATCAGCAGGTAGAGATATACAATTTTAAGAATTTTCATGAGAATATTTTTTTGTTTTGGTTTAATGCTTTTTCGTTGGGATACTAAACATACATTCTATAATGACCGCTTGATTGCCACTTAATCGGTTATTTGGGAATTTATATCCGAGAATAATTACGTGTTTTTTGACATCGATTTGGATGGCTGGAATAAATGAAGCAAGGTCATGGGTTCCGCTATACCAATCGCCTATAATACTGATATGTTTGGTGATTGGTTGTTCTATTCCCCCTAAAAAAGTAACTAAATTTTGAGGTTTAGGGGGCATTCCATTTTCTAATGCTAAAAAACCAAAAGTTTGAGATTGCCCATAATTTAGACCGCCAGTAAATCTGGTTTTGGTGGTAGGAATGCGGAAACTTCCAAGACCATAAGTCCAAACTCCGAAGTTTTGTCTCACGGTTGAGTATAAAATATTTCCCCCAACTGCTACTTTTGTTTCCCAAATATTTTTTTCTTTTTTCAATTCAAATACTTTTTTAGCTCCTAAACCGACGGCTAAATTATCTGATACTCCATTCGTTAGGTTATTAAAGGTGGCAGTTAATTCAGCGTTATTTCCAATACCAATGCAAGCAAAATTAAAGCTATTCCATTTTTTGGGGTTACCCCAAAATTTCCATTGTGTTTCATGCGTAATTTCTATGTGATGTTTTTCCGCAACATCAACACTTGGAATTCCAACAATTAGAGACTGAGATAGTAGATTAATATTAGTGATAAAAAGGAGGATAACGATTTTTACTAAAGCAAGTTTTAAATTCATTTTACGTTAAGTTTTAAAGAAATTCGTGCAAAGTTCTATTGAATTTTGCACGTAAAATATTCTATAATTTATCTGCATTCATCATGAGGGGCTGGTCACCGTTGGTGATGATTACTTTTGAGTTAGGTGAATTAGCTAATTTATTAAACGCTTCGATGGTTTTGAATCTAATAAGAAGCGGTGTTAATCCTTCAGCAATTAATTTTTGAGCATCTCTGACTCCCTCAGCTTCGATGGTTCGTCTTTTGGCTTCTTGACGTTCCTTATCCAACACAAACTGCATTCTTTGTGCATCTTGTTCAGCTTCAAGTTTATCTTCGATTGCTTTGGTGAGTCCAGCGGGTAAAACAATACTTTTTAGAAGTACCGCCTCCACCACAAATCCCCGGTCTTTTAATTGCGTCATCATTAAATCTTTAATGGCTTTTTCAATTCCAGAACGTTGTCCTGTGTGCATATCCTTTGCATAATACTGAGAAGAAATATCAGCAACCGCTGACCTAAATAC
>JAYVIV010000063.1:0-28325 GCA_043769985.1 Arcicella sp. | reverse complement strand
TGGGTCAACGGGTTTTGGAATGATATAAGTACGCCCAAAAGTTAGGTTTTTTTCGTTGTAAGCTAAGTTTACAATGTCTGGAACGGGTTTTTTTGCTAATTCGGCCAGTGCTTTTGCCGCCGCCATTTTCATATTTTCATCAATTTCAGTGGCTCGCACGTCTAATGCACCTCTGAATATGTACGGGAAGCCCAAAACATTATTGACCTGATTAGGAAAATCTGAACGTCCCGTTGCCATGATGATGTCCTCACGGGCGGCAACGGCTTCTTCGTAGGAGATTTCGGGCGTTGGATTTGCCATGGCAAAAACTACGGCATCCTTGGCCATTGATTTAATCATTGCTTGATTAACAATATTACCAACCGATAATCCCAAAAACACATCAGCTCCATTCATTGCATCAGCAAGTGTTTGAATATCAGTACGTTCTGAGGCAAATGGAGCAACATATTTATTCAAATCTGTTCGAGATTTTGAGATTAATCCGTCTTTATCAAACATGAGAATATTCTCTACTTTTGCCCCCAATCCCAAGTATAATTTCATGCAAGAAAGTGCTGCTGCACCTGCACCCGAAACGGTGAATCGGCAGTCTTCAATTTTCTTTCCAACAATCTCCAAAGCATTCAACAAAGCCGCACCCGAAATGATGGCGGTTCCGTGTTGGTCGTCGTGCATGATGGGAATATTGAGTTCTTTTCTGAGCCTTTCTTCAATCTCAAAACACTCGGGCGACTTAATATCTTCCAAATTAACTCCCCCAAAAGTAGGTTCAAGAATTTTGACCGTTCTGATGAGTTCTTCAGGGTCTTCGGTGTTTAATTCAATATCAAAAACATCAATATCCGCAAAGATTTTGAACAAAACAGCCTTGCCTTCCATCACAGGTTTTGAGGCTTCCGCACCAATATTTCCTAAGCCCAAAACTGCTGTTCCATTCGAGATAACAGCCACTAAATTGCCCTTTGCAGTGTATTTATAGACGTTTTCACGATTGGCGGCAATCTCCAAACAAGGTTCAGCAACGCCTGGTGAATAAGCCAAAGAGAGATCTCGTTGCGTTTCAGTTTCTTTGGTGGAGATAACGGCAATTTTGCCAGGGCGACCTTTGGAATGATAATCTAAGGCATCTTGTTTTCGTATTGGATTTTGGCTCATGGGGGAATGGTTTTTGATATTTCAGTTTATTCCTGCAAAAATACAACAGGATGATGATTTATCGTTGATATGTTTTTTCTTTTAAATTGAG
The DNA here is from genome assembly GCA_043769985.1 of Arcicella sp. GTDB lineage: Bacteria > Bacteroidota > Bacteroidia > Cytophagales > Spirosomataceae > Arcicella. The sequence goes on along the minus strand of JAYVIV010000063.1, from coordinate 27,073 downwards.
GAAAGAAATTGTAAATTGGTACATTATTACAAACAAACAAGAAAATGACAGCAATAATTGATAAAGAACTCCTTAGAAAATCTCTAATAGATTTAACGGAAACAGAACCCGATTTTGTTCGAGAATTGATGATTGAGGTTGATGCTGATTTGAAAAAACAGAGGAAAATACGTATTGAAGAAATTATTTCAGAAAGTTTTACTAAATATGCTGACGTATATAAAGCATTAGCATGATGATCCAATATTTAGAAAAAGAAGACATAATTTTACTCAACAAGAAGACTGTTGAAGTACATGGAGGCAATTTTATGCCTCCCAATAACTTTCTCCACGAAGAAAATCTTGATTATTTAATCGAAGCTGTGCAAGCAGAAATGTTTGGTGAACAACTGTACCCAAATATTTCAGATAAAGCGGCAGTTTATTGTTATAATATTATTTGTAATCATATTTTTTCGGATGGAAACAAGCGTACAGGATTGGGTGCGGCTGATTTATTTTTGCATCTAAATGAAACAAAATTTAAAGAGAATGACTCTAATGATTTTATCTATAATTTCATCATAAAAGTAGCCTCTGGACAATCAAGTTTAGAAGAATGTAGAGATTGGTTTCGAGATAATATTGTGAGTAATATCAGTCAACCGTAACCCGCCAAGTTCTCTCAAAAATTTCGTCCGAATCCAACGCAATAACTCCCTCTTTTTCCGTCAATTCCTGATGATGATTTGCACTATCAGCAATGCCACACCATGGTTCAATGCATACAAAATCTGCACCTTTTGTTGCCCAAATGCCTAAATATGGGAAGCCCTCAAAATCGAACTTTAATTGATGGTTTGTTTTGTCAGATTTTATAATAACCGAGGTAGATTCAAGATTTTTGAACACAACTGCATCGTCATCAAATAGTTCCTTTGTTAGGTCTAATCTATTTGTATCTATCAAGAAATCAAATGGTTGCGTTTCAATTAAGCCTTCTGGTGTAAGACCCCAACGTTTGAAAGTTTCGGTTTTGTTGAACTCCAAATAATAGTCTTTGTATTCTGTATTTTCCGCCAAAGGAATGGCAAAAGCGGGATGTCCACCTACTGAAAAATACATTTTATTTTCACCAATATTTTTGACTGAATAGGTAACTTTCAACGAATTATTTTCCAAGAAATAAATCAATCGAAACTCAAATTTAAAAGGATAAACCTTGAGCGTCTTTTCATCGTAAGCCAGTAAAAAAGTAATGCTATTTGTGTCCGATTTTTCTATGATAAATTCTCTATCACGAGCAAATCCATGACGTGGTAGCGTATATTCATTACCATCGAAACGATAAATATTTTCTTTCAAAGAACCCACAATTGGAAATAAAATGGGAGATGATTTACCCCAAAAATTAGGATTAGCATTCCACATATATTCTGTTTGGCTTTCATTATTAAAAATGCTGGTGAGTTCTGCTCCTTTTTGATTGATTTGGATGGTCAGAAATTGATTTTTTAGGGTTTGCATAAGTTTTTTGTTTTTACAAATTTACACTATCGCAGACCTACAACCACTCCTTCAAAAGAAACTTTCTAAACTTCGTGTGGGTTATCTTTATATGGAAACAAAAACTACTGTTAATAAACCCGTTATATCTTCAAAACTTCAAAACCCGGCTTTTGCTTGGGGACTTATGGCTCTTTTGGCAGTCATTTGGGGAAGTTCATTCATCCTTGTCAAAAAAAGTTTAGATGTTTTTGACGCTTCACAAGTAGGTTCCTTACGTATAGTTGCAGCTTTTTGCTTTTTCTTGCCTTTCTTTTTAGTAAATATTAAAAAGATTCCTCTTCAGAAAGCTCATCTTTTTTTATTGGTTGGATGTCTGGGAAATCTCTTTCCAGCCTATTTATTTTCGTTGGCAGGTTCAAAATTAGATAGTGGTGTTTCGGGTGCTTTGAACTCAACAACTCCTTTATTCACCCTAATCGTTGGCGGACTTTTCTTTGGAAACATCATCACAAAACAACAAGTATTTGGCATTATTTTAGGGTTCGTTGGAGCCTTATTATTGATATTGGCAGGAGCAAAAGGAATGCAATTCAATAACTATGCATTCTACGTAATTGCAGCAACTGTATTATACGGATTTAACCTAAACATTACTAAAAAATATCTAACAGGTCTTGATTTAAGCCCTTTTTTGATTACTGCATTCATTTTTATGACCATTGGACCTGTGGCAATTGTGGTGCTGTTTTCGGGAGATTTCATGGATAAAGTAACGCTTCCAGAAGCTCAAATACCTTTGATATATTCCGTACTTTTAGGTGTTTTGGGGTCAGCCGTTGCCATGGTACTTTTCAATAAATTAATCCAAGTAACCAGTGCCGTTTTGGCAAGTTCTGTGACCTACTTAATTCCGATTGTAGCCATCCTCTGGGGAATTCTTGATGGAGAAACTATACAAATTCAGCACTTTGTTGGCATGGGAATTATTTTAGTTGGCGTATATTTGGTGAATAAATCTTAATTAGGTATAAGTTATGAGGTAGTAGGTATGAGGTAAAATTTGCAAATACCCACGACCTCATATCTACTACCTCATAATTCATACCCTAAAATAAAATGCTAAAAGCAACCGTTAATTCACAAACCTTTGATATTCAATCAGATAAGAATGATATTTCTGTTAATTCACAGCCTTTCTCTTGGGACATGGTTGAGATTAAAGATGGAAAATTTCATATTCTCTACAACCACAAATCTTTCAATGCAGAGGTTTTGGAGGCTGATTATCAGACAAAATCTTTTTTAATTAAAATAAATAACACAAAATATTATATTGCAGTAAAAGACCGTTTTGATATTCTTTTGGATCAATTGGGGATGAGTAATGCCAATGCAGTAAAAGTAAACGACCTCAAAGCACCAATGCCAGGACTTATTATAGACATAAAAGTGCAAGTGGGAGATGCTATAAAAAAGGGCGATACCATCCTAATTTTAGAAGCTATGAAAATGGAAAATGTGTTGAAAGCCACGGGAGATGGAACGGTAAAAGCCATCAAAATTGCTCCAAAACAAAATGTGGAAAAGAATCAAGTAATGATTGAATTTGAATAAAGATTAGAAAAAATGATAGATATAGCCGCTCTTCGAGAGAATTACACCAAAGGTAATTTAGACGTTTTAGACGTAAGCCTTTCGCCCATCGAACAATTCCAAAAATGGTTTGATGAAGCTGTTTCAAGTGAATTGCTTGAACCTAATGCACTTTTGCTTTCAACGGTTTCAGTCGAAGGAAAACCTTCTGCAAGAGTCGTATTGTTGAAAGGTTTAGACAATGGCTTTAAGTTTTATACCAATTATCTAAGTAGAAAAGGGACGGAATTAATAGAAAACCCAAATGCTTGTATTACCTTTTTTTGGGCAGAATTAGAGCGTCAAGTTAGAATTGAAGGAACGATGGAAAAAGTATCTTCCGAAGAATCAGACGATTATTTCCAGAGTCGCCCAAAAGGTAGTCAGATTGGTGCGTGGACATCGAATCAGAGCATGGTGATTGAAAATCGGGAAATTTTGGAGGAACGAGAAAAGCATTTAATTGAAAAATTCGGAGATAATCCCATTCCACGCCCTCCGCATTGGGGCGGATACAGACTTGTGCCGTCTTACCTTGAGTTTTGGCAAGGTCGTCCTTCTCGGCTTCACGATAGAATTGCTTACACTTTGTTAGAAAATGGTGCGTGGAAGATAGAAAGGCTATCGCCTTAGTGTTGAACCGCAAGGACGGGAGGACGCAAAAGGGTTTTCACTTTAATCTCAAAGACGGGAGAACGCAAAAGAGTTTCCATTATTAGAGTGAAAATACAAATTAAAGACTCTTTGCACCTTCCCGTCTTTGCGGTTATCTAAATCAAACTCCCTAAATCCTTCACGCCCAACCGTTTATAACTCGTAAATCCTTCGCCAAATTCAACGCCAATGGCATGGCCCATTTCACGGTTACGAGCTTCCAGAAATTTTAAAAAGGCGGGTGATGATAAATAAGAATCTGGTTCGGAAGAATTTGGGTCATAAAACTGACTCCTAAAAGCACGAATTGAAGCCTCTTTCTGATGCCAAAATTCTGAAATATCAACGATAAAATCTGGTTTCAAATATCGGTCTTGAATATAATGATAAACATTCTTTGGTCGCCATTGCTTCTGAGGTTTTCCATCATTTCCAAAAGTTTCAATCATTCGTAAACCCGCTTTAAAACAAGCATCCACTGCCAAATCACAACCTTTTATGTGGTCGGGGTGACGGTCTTCGTAGGCATTAGCCAATACAATTTCGGGTTGGTATTTTCTGATTACTCGGATTAACTTCATCAAATGATTCTCATCATTTATGAAAAAGCCATCTCTGAAACCCAAGTTCTCACGGGCATGAAGTCCTAAGATTTTTGTAGCTTCAATAGATTCTGCCAAACGCATTTCGGGTGTGCCTCTTGTGCCTAATTCTCCCCGTGTAAAATCAACAATTCCAACTGTTTTGCCTTGAGCAATTGAAGCACAAATTGTGCCTGAGCAACCTAATTCAGCATCATCTGGGTGTGCCGCCATTACGAGTATATCTAATTTCATATATTTTCAATGAGTGATTGATAGAATGATATAATGAATGAATATTTTTAGTAGGATAAAGAGCAATAAAAAATGAGTGAACAAGTATTGACCTTATTCACTCATTCTATCATCCACTCATTGTATCATTGAATACGTAGTCGTCTTCCAGCTCTCAAAGTTGATGAAACTCTCATGCCGTTCATTTTTGCTAATTTCTCTACTGATATTCCTGCACGGTTTGCAATCGAATAAAGCGAATCGCCATAATGTGCTTTTGTCCAAGCAGTTCTGCGAGTCATTACTTTATTTCCAGCATCACCATATTCGTTGCCTAATGCCAAACCGTAGGTATCAAAAACTCTCGCTGAAACTAACAGATGGTCTCCAACTGGTTCAGAACCTACTCCTGAAAAGTTAAAAACGTAGGTCGGATTAAATGGATTTCCTTCATAACGAGTCTCAAAGTGCAAGTGTGAGCCAGTACTTCTGCCTGTATTTCCACCCAAGCCAATTTGATCACCCGCTTTTACGTAAGTTCCTGATTCGAAATTTTGTTGCGAAAGGTGACCGTAAAGTGTTTCAAGACCATTATAATGGCGAACCACCATAAATTTTCCATAACCACCATTATTATAACCAGAAACTCGAACGATACCATCAAAGGCAGCATAAACAGGGTCGCCCGTTTCTAAATCAATATCAACACCTGCGTGCAAACGTCCGCCTCTTGGACCGAATCTTGAGGTCAAAGACGGTGAATTATTAGGTACAGACCAAAAACGTCCCTGATTTTTGTTGTATAACTCCACATCAACTACATCGTCAAAGTCTTTGGGTTCAATTCCATAAGGATCAATGTTTGTGGCATCCCAAATTGAATAATACGTGGCAACAGACACAAAATCATCGCTTCCTTCGGGGCGAGTTTCCTCTTCAATTTCGATGATAAGCGGTTCTCTTTCATCAATTGAAGTGGTATCAAAAATACTCACCGAAACATTCAAGGCTTTTGAGGGTTCATATTTATTAGAAGCCGTAACCGCAGCGGGTGCTTCGATTGCACTTTCTACTTCGTATGAATTATTGAATTTCAGTTTTGGTAATTCATCTAATACTTCCTCTTTCTTCTCTTTCTCTTTGTATAAACCCGTATTGTTCTTCACATTAATCTTAGGGTTTTTTTTAAAACTCCCAGATTCCTGTGCCGAGACTGTGAATGAGCCTACGCAAAGTAAAAAAATCAAAATGTTTTTATTTTTCATCATAAAATTATGGATAACATCTCTAATCATAATGCCCTCTGCAAGAAAGAATATAAATGACATCTGATGTTACTTTATAAATTAATCTATTCCCTCTATCAATTCTCCTTGACCAAAGTCCTGAAAGATTGTGTTTTAAACCTTCTGGTTTTCCTACACCCTCAAATGGAGTTTCTTGGATTGATTCTAAAAGTGATTTAATTTTCTTCAAAATACTTACCTTGCCACTTTTCTTCCAGTAATCAAGATCATCCTGTGCCTCTTCAAATATCTCTATTTCCATATATCATCAAGCGTGATTTTCTTGGTACGCCCTTCTAATATTGCTTTTTGACCTCGCTCTATTTTGGCAACGAATTCTGCATTGTAAGGTTTATCTTCAATACTAAAATCAATCTTGAAAGCCTTTAAAAATTGTTTTAACGCCTCAAGTTTTTCGTTATTATTTGGTTGAATTATAAGTGTTTGCATATCTATAATTATTTATTCTCTAAAATTAATCCTCCTGTTCCGTCAACCATCTTTCCGCATCAAGAGCCGCCATACAACCCGTACCAGCGGCTGTTACTGCCTGACGGTAGATATGGTCTTGGGCATCACCAGAGGCAAAAACGCCTTGAATGTTTGTGTAACTTGTTCCTTTTTCAGTAATAATATAACCCGCTTCATCCATTTCTAAAAAACCCTTAAAAATGTCTGTATTTGGTTTATGACCAATCGCAACGAAGAAACCAGTAATTGGTAAAATCGTTTCAATGTTAGACACATGATTCTTAATCATTACACCTGTCACTCCATTATCATCCCCCAAAATTTCCTCCGTCTGAGAATTCCAGTGCATCTGAATTTTTGGATTTGAAGTAACTCTTTTTTGCATAATTTGCGAAGCCCGCAATTCATCACGACGCACAATCATGTGTACTTTTGAGCAGAGGTTTGCCAAGTAAGTTGCCTCCTCGGCGGCGGTGTCTCCACCACCAACAATTGCCACTTCTTGATTTCTGAAAAAGAACCCATCACAAACCGCACAAGCCGAAACGCCACGACCATTATATTTCTCCTCCGATGGCAAACCAAGCCATTTTGCCGATGCACCTGTGGCAATAATAACGGACTCTGCATGGATTTCGTGTGTATCATCCACAAAAATTTTCTTTGGGGATGAGTTGAAATCCACCATGGTAGCCATGCCATATCTAACATCCGTTCCGAACCTACGGGCTTGCTTTTCAAGGTCTTGCATCATTGCGGGTCCTTGAATCCCGTCGGCATAGCCTGGGAAATTCTCAACATCATTCGTTATCGTCAATTGACCTCCTGGTTGTGGTCCTTGATACATAATTGGGTTTAATCCTGCCCTTGAGGCATAAATTGCTGCGGTATAACCTGCGGGTCCTGAGCCTATGATTAGGCACTTGGTATGCTCTGCCATGCTTATTTTTGTACTGTTAATAGTGCTTTTTAAGTGGGAAAATAAGAAGATTTTGTCTGTATTTTCAACAAAAAAAACCGCACAAAAATTGCATAATAATTTATAAATTGCAAAGATTTATTCGTAGAGCAAGAACGGGAAATAATATAATGTGTTGATTGTCAGTGGAATAACGATATTAAATATCTGGCGGAAAATTAAATATTATCCTTTTTTTTAGAAAATTTCAAAATTAATGCTTCTGTAAGACTTCAACAATTTTCTATTGTATTTTTTCAGAAATGAAAAATTTATAAATTTATTATTAAAAAATTGTATTTATTTTGTAAGTAAATGCTTAGCCCAACTTTTGATACTGACCAAAAAATCCTTGAACATCTTGCTAAAAGTGATGTTCGGGCTTTTGATTTTTTGTATGATAAGTATTTCTCCAAACTCTATGGTGCGGTTTATAAACGCTTACAAAATCGAGCGTTAACGGAAGAAGTTGTGCAAGAATTGTTCATTTCCTTGTGGGAACGTCGTGCGGTATTATCCATTTCTACTACGATTGAAGCCTATCTTTTTTCTTCGGTAAAATACCTTGTTATTGCTCAATACAAGAAAAATAATCTCTTTGAAAAGTATTCAAATAGTTTAAATCCAGAGGCGGAGGATGATAATTTTACAGAGCAGGTTGTTGCTTTTGATGAATTAAATGCGGCTTATCAAAATGCTTTAAAATTGCTTCCAGAACGTTGCAGGGAGGTTTTTTTGTTAAAAAGAACTGGACTTTCTCAGCGTGAAATCTCAGAGAAGATGGACATTTCTGAAAAAACCGTAGAAAATCAAATGACAAAAGCCTTGAAGATTTTGAGGGGGGCTTTGAGTGATTATACGGTTATGGCGGTTTTAGGAATGTGGACTCAAACACGCTAACCCCAAAAGTGTGAATGATGTAACTCTTTTTAATTTTTATGTAATACTTATCAATGGGAAATAAACCAATTTTGCGTTACAAATTCCGTTTTAAATTTCTCTAAACTTAAATTATTCATGCCTCATATCGCTATAATTTCTGCCAGCATTCGTCCCGACCGTAAAAGTCATCGTGTAGCCTTATATTTCGAGAAGTATTTAGCCAATCACAAATTGGCAACATCTGAGATTGTGGATTTGCGTGCCTATAATTTCCCAATTTTTGATGAGATATTAAAAAAACAAGAAAATCCAGATTCTCAGCTACTTGATTATGCCAAGAAAATAGATTCGGCTCATGGTATTATTATCGTTACGCCTGAATATAATGGTGGATTTTCAGCCAGTTTGAAGAATGCTGTTGATGTATTATATGATGAATGGAGACACAAACCCACAGGAATCGTAACAGTTTCTGATGGTCCATTTGCTGGGAATCAATGCTTGGTCTCTTTGCAGTTTACCCTTTGGAAAATGAAAGCCTGGACGATTACAGAAATGTTTTCTGTTCCGAATGTAAGCAAAACGTATAGTGAAGAGGGAGTTCCTGTTGATAAAGAAGCGACTGATAAGCTGGCACAGGTTTTTGTTAAAGAATTAATGTGGTGTGTGAAAGCTGATAATTCTAATGTGTTGTAGAATCTGAAAATTTAGTTTACGATTATGAAGTGAAAATGTATTTACGAAGATATGTAAAATCATAACCTTCTCATTGTAAGCGAATTATAGTACACTACATTGTTGCATGATGTTAATTTAATACTTAAAATAATGGAATCGACCTCTAAAAAACCTGAAACCACCGCTAAGAAAAAGTATCTTATCTCAAAAGGCATTGACGGCTTTTTTGAAGATTTATACGACCTTTATCAATTTATTCTTCGATTTTTCAAGGAATCTTTTTCTGCTCCAATTGAATGGAAAGAAATCGTAAATCAGTGTTATCAAGTAGGATATAAAACACTTTTGTTGGTTTCAGTAACGGGTTTTATCACTGGAACTGTTTTTACAAAACAATCTCGACCGTCTCTATCGTCATTTGGAGCAACTTCATGGTTGCCCTCTTTGGTTTCAATTGCAATCATCAAAACTATGGCTCCGCTCATTACCGCCTTAATTGCGGCTGGAAAAGTAGGTTCAAATATTGGGGCAGAATTAGGCTCTATGAAAGTAACCGAACAGATTGATGCCATGGAAGTTTCCGCCACAAACCCCTTCAAATTCTTGGTTGTAAGTCGCATTTTAGCCATCACTTTTATGATGCCTATATTAGTTTTATATACGGGTTTAGTGGGTATGATAGGGGCGTATTTAAACGTACACGCCAATGAATTGACCAGTTTCACGAGTTTTTTTATTAGTGCCTTAAAATCCATTGAATTCAAGGATATTTTTTCATCTCTTTTCAAAGCAATTTGCTATGGTTTCACCATTGGCGTAGCAGGTTGTTATCAAGGCTATTACGCCCAAAATGGCACCCAAGGCGTGGGAAGAGCCGCCAACTTGGCAGTAGTATTTTCCATGTTTTTGATATTCGTGGAGGAGCTATTAATTGTTCAAGTTCTTAATAATTTTAAGTAAAACCAACATTTAATGGATAAAGAAAATATACAAATTGATCATCAGGAGTCGGTAATTTCTATTAAGGATTTGAAAAAATCTTTCGGACTGCTCAACGTACTTAATGGCGTTAATCTTGACCTTAAAAGAGGAGAAAATATTGCCGTTTTGGGACGTTCTGGTACGGGGAAATCCGTGTTGATAAAAATTATTTCAGGGCTTCTCAAACCAGATTCTGGATTGGTGAAAGTGCTTGGTCAGGAAGTAGATAAATTAAACGAAAAAGAACTTCAAGCATTAAGATTAAAAATTGGATTTTCGTTTCAAAATAGTGCCTTATATGATAGTATGAGCGTGCGAGAAAATCTTAAATTCCCTCTTGTTAGGAACAGGCGAGAGTTGAATGATAAGGAAGTAAACGAAGCTATTGAATCGGTTTTGAATGACGTTGGTTTACCTCAAACCATCAACCAAATGCCTTCTGAATTATCGGGAGGGCAGAAAAAACGCATTGGCATTGCCCGAACTTTGATACTGAAACCAGAAATAATGCTCTATGATGAACCCACTTCTGGACTTGACCCAATCACCTGTATTGAATTGAATAACTTGATTCTGAAGGTGCAAGAAGAATATAAAACCAGTTCAATTATCATTACTCACGACCTCACCTGTGCAAAAAATACTTCTAATAAAGTGGCAGTGTTGATGGAAGGAAGTTTTTTGAAAGTAGGGGGTTTTGAGGAAGTTTTTAGTTCTGATGATGAAAATATTAGAACATTTTATAATTATAATTTTACTAAGTAACGGTAAAACAACAATTTACGATTTTTATGCGACCCTTTTAACGCTATTTTTATTCACTTTATCATTAAATAGCGATGCTATTCGCTTCTAAAGTGAGTAAAAATATCGCTAAAATAGCCACCATAAAACTTTATAAATTATTACTTCACCGTTACTAAAATACTAAATCTAATGAAAAATAATCGACCAGTAATTGTTGGAATTTTTATCGTGCTTGGCTTAGCAATCCTTATTGTAACTATCTTTACGTTAGGTGGTCAGAAAAAGGCTTTTGTTAAAACATTTGCTTTGAATGCCATTTTTAATGATGTAAGCGGGCTTATGGTTGGAGCCAACGTTTTGTTCTCGGGCGTAAAGATTGGAACCGTGAAAAAAATTGAGTTTTATGGTGATTCACAGGTTAAAGTGATCATGAGCATAGAAAATGATGCCGAGTCTCATATCCGTAAAAATGCCTTAGCAAAAATTGGCTCAGATGGCTTGATTGGAAGTAAAACCGTTGTTATTTATGGGGGCGATAGAACACAGGGAATAGTAGTTAAAAACGATTTATTGAAAGTTGAAAATGGTTTAAGTACCGACGATATGCTGGTAACTTTACAACAAAACAATAAAAATTTGGTAGATATTACCGCCAGTTTCAAGAGTATCAGTAAGAAAATTGATTCGGGCGGTGGGATTTTAGGAACGCTTATCAACGACCCCGCTTTAAGTGCAAAATTGACGAATACAATTAATAACTTACAAACAACGGTTGATAATTTTAAATCAGCCTCTTTGTCTGGGAAAGCCGTTATGGACGATTTTGAGCGACTTTCAGGTAATTTTAAAAATCCGACTAATTCAATTAATCGAATTGCCAATGATAGTGTTGCCTATAATAAAATTGTTGGAACGGTTACTCAGTTACAAAACGCTTCGGCTTCTTTGAATAAATTTACCGCAAATTTAAAAACGGTTAGTGATAAATTAAACAGAAAAGATGGTCCCGTTGGCTTGATGTTAAATGATTCAGCCACTGCCAATTCATTGAAAGCTACCATTAGAAATTTACAGTCAAGTACCGTAAAATTAAACGATGATTTGGAAGCAGTGCAACATAACTTCCTATTGAAAGGGTTTTTCAAGAAACGAGCAAAAGCACAGGAAAAAGAGAAAGAAAGTCAAGAAAAACCCAAAGAAAATCTCGAACAATGACGATAAGTGTAACTTCTGTTCTAAAAAAATTATTATTACTCTTTTTGGTAATAGGGGGAGTTTATTACGCTAAGGAGTTTTTAATGCCCTTAACAATTGGGGGAATTTTGGCAACACTTTTTTTGCCTTTTTCTCATTGGCTGGAACGCCAGAAAGTACCAAAAGGGTTGGCAGTATTTGTGTGCTTTCTGTGTATTTTATTAATTATAACACTAATATTCGCCACAATTGGTTGGAAGGTGTCGGAATTATCAAGTGATGTTTCAGCTATAAAGCAAAAAGCAACTGAGAGTATTGACAGATTGCAGCAATATATTTTTAATAATGTAGGAATTTCTGTTAAAGACCAAACCCAAATCCTTAATGCAGAACCACGTTCCTATACCGCAATGGTTCAGAAAGTTGTGGGTTCAACGACCACCATAATGGGAGATTTGTTGTTAGTATTCGTATATTTTGTTTTCCTTCTCTATTATCGTTCTCATATTAAAAAATTCTTGCTCAAACTCTCTGAAACCTCAAAGAGAGGAGAAATGGAGAAAATTATTGAATCTTGCACAAATGTATCTCAGCAATACTTAGTGGGATTATCCAAAATGATAGTGTGTTTATGGATTATGTATGGCATTGGATTTAGTATTATCGGAGTAAAAAATGCCATATTTTTTGCTGTTTTATGCGGACTTTTAGAAATTATTCCATTTGTAGGAAATATTACAGGAACAACGCTAACCGTTTTAGTAACTGCCTTAAATGGAGGTGATTCTACAAAAATTATTGGTATAGTGATCACTTACGGCATTGTTCAGTTTATACAAGGATGGGTTTTAGAACCGCTGATTTTAGGACCTCAAGTGAAGATTAATCCCCTTTTTACGATTGTAGCTTTAATTCTGGGAGAGTTACTTTGGGGAATCCCAGGTATTATTCTCGCCATTCCAATTACGGCAATCTTAAAAATAATTTGTGATAATATTGAATCTTTGAAACCTTACGGATTTTTGATTGGCGAAATTGATGATGGTCAAAACAAGCGAAATATTATTGACAAGATTAAAAAGAAGTTTTGAAAAAATAAAATCCATATTCAGAGAAATCAAGGACGGCATTGCTTTAAGTAATGGAATTATATACTACAAGTCGCAAAGTCTGCACAACCTCACCCCCAACCCCTCTCCGATGGAGAGGGGAGCATTCGTCCTCTTTTTTCCCCCCTCTCTTTTGGAGAGGGGTCGGGGGTGAGGTTCTGCGACTTAAAGTAAATAATTCCGTTAAGTAATGCCGTCTTTTTTATATATTTTAAAAAAGATAATATATTTTTCAAATCCGCATAGGGGAAAATCCTTCCTCGATTCACTTAGTCTTTGAAAGCCCACATAAATGAGACTAAATCAAGAAATAATTGCAAAATACCTAAATAATCAATGTTCAGAGGGTGAACAGGTTTTGGTGGAGGCATGGTATAAATCTTTCGAGAATAATCCCGATGGAATTAGTGATATGTCGGAAAATGAACATGAGGAATTAATTCAACGGGTTCGTCAGAATATAGATAGAAAAATTAAACCTGTACAAATCTATACACCGCAACGTTGGGTTTGGTATGCTTCGGGAATTGCAGCTATGTTATTGATTGTCATTGGTTTATCTTTTTATTTTACCCCAAAAATCAATAATAATCTTGCTCGAATAAAATCCGACATTCCTTTATCGGACTGGGCAAAATATGAAAATCTTTCGGCAAAAATCTTGAGAATTTCTCTTCCAGATGGTTCAATGGTTTGGCTTCAACCCAAAACACAATTATCGTATAATCAATCAGATAGGGTTTATAGGCAAGTGAATTTAAGAGGTGAGGCGTTTTTTGATGTAAAGCGTGACGAGGCAAGACCTTTTTTAATTTATTCAGGAAAAATGACTACCAAAGTTTTAGGTACAAGTTTCAACGTGAAAGCATATCCTGAAACGGAGAAATTTGAAGTGTCGGTCGTAACAGGCAAAGTGTCCGTCATGAATGAATCGGAAAGAGAAGTTTTTGTCACACCCAAACAGCAAGTTGTTTTAGAAACCCATTCTGATGTGCTAACTATCAATGAGTTACCCAAAAACAAGACCTTTTATTGGGAATTAGCCTCGCTGACATTCGATGATACTTCGATGCAAAATGTAGTGGAGAATATTGAGCATAATTTTAATGTAACAATTCACCTAAATCCCAAGTTAAAGACCTGTCGTTTGAGTGGAAATTTTGATCAAGAACACCTTTCAACAATCCTCGAAATCGTCTGTAAATCCATTGATGCTGAGTATGTTATCAATGGGCAGGAAATTTATTTACGAGGAGAAGGATGTGAAATCAATTAACAATTAACAGGGAACAATTAACAGTTTTCAAGAACGTGTATCGCCCTTGTTGGAGTTTTCTCCAACAAGCTATTATTCGATTTGTTGGAGAAAACTCCAACAAAGGCGTAAAAAATGGCAGCATGACAAACTTGTCCTACACCCCTGTTTATTGTAATTAATCTTTTCTAAAATTTATATATTATTGCCCTGAATTTCTAAATACAAGAACCATTAATTTATTAAAATCCCAAAAAATCCAAATGAAACAATCTTTATTCTCAAAGCATTCATGGCTTAGAATCATGAAAAACACTATCACACAATGTTTTTTGTTTGCCCTTTGTTCGGTAACTGCATTAGCTCGACCAATAAAGGCTCAACAAATTTTGAATCGTGAAGTATCGGTAAAAATGAATAATGTGAGCCTAAAAGCGGTTTTACAAGAAATTGAAAGACAAACAAATGTGCATTTTGTGTACAGTAATAACGCTGTCAAATCAAATGTAAATGTCAGCTTACAAGCATCTAATGAGCAATTGACAACGGTTTTACCAAAATTACTATCGCCCAATCTCCTTCGCTATGAAGTGGTTGAGGAACAAATTATTTTGAAGAAAATTAAGGAGCAAACTTCTATCATTTCAGAGGAAAAGGAAGGCGTTTCGTTGAGTGTAGAAGACAAGATTTCTGGGAAAGTAACTGCTGACAAAGGTGAGGCTTTGCCAGGCGTGAGCGTTTTGGTGAAAGGTTCTTCAAAAGGAACAGTAACCAATAATGACGGAGATTTTAGTATCGTTGCCAAAGTTGGTGATGTCCTAACTTTTTCTTTCGTGGGCTTTGAAAAGCAAGAAGTGAAAATTATTGATGCTAACCAAACTTTAAAAATTACATTGAAGGAAGATATTTCACAATTAGGTGAAGTTGTGGTGATTGGATCTCGGTCAACGGTTGCCCGCACGAATGTGGAACGCCCTGTGCCAGTGGATGTTATCTCGGCCAAAGAGTTGCAATCAACTGGTCAAACTGAGTTGGGACAGCAAGTTCAATTCATGTCGCCATCGTTCAATTCTGCAAAAAATGGAATTAACGGTGTTGCCAATTATGCCGACCCTGCTTCATTGAAAGGACTTTCGCCCGACCAAATGTTGATCTTAATTGACGGAAAACGTCGTCATCAATTTGCGGCAATTAATAGTAATGTTACGGTTGGAAAAGGAACAGTTGTAACGGATATGAACTCCATTCCGTCGTTAGCATTGGAAAGAATGGAAATCCTGCGTGATGGTGCAGCGGCACAATACGGTTCGGATGCCATTGCTGGTATTGCCAACATGGTTTTGAAGAAATCTGTTAATAATGGAACGGCTTTAATTCAATATGGCGTAACCTCAAAAGGTGATGGTGGAGGATATACGGTTGGATTAAATTATGGTTTTTCGTTAGGCAAAAAAGCTTCATTGAACATCACAGGAAGTTATCAGGACGTAAATGGGACTGACCGTTCGGACCCATACAATCCACAACCAGCGGGTGCGGGTGGGGCATACACAGGTATTTATACGAACGTAGCCGCAACCGACCAAGCCGCCTTGAAAAAAAATGCTTATTGGGGTGATGGTACTTACGGTTCATTTCGTCCAACCACTTATGGAAGTAATGCTATGAAATCTGGACAAGTTTTTTATAATCTTGATGTACCGCTGAGCCAAGAATGGTCACTTTATTCATTCGGAGGATTTTCAAACAAAGACGTTTTTGCACAAGCTTTCCTACGGACAGCACTTCCCACGGGCGGAACAACCAACCCAGATTTGTATCCAAACGGATATGTGCCACAGTTGCCTGGAACGGCGGTTGATGTGTCTTATTTAGTCGGATTAAAACGTAAAACTTCAACGGGTTGGAATTGGGATTTTAGTTCGGGATATGGTAAAAATTATCTTGACCAATTTGCCAAAAATAGCTCAAATGCTTCATTAGGGAAGGATTCTCCCAAAGATTTTTATGTGGGTAGAATCGGTTTTGGACAAAGTTTATCAGAAATAAATTTATCGAAAACCACTTTGGGATTATTCGGAACGAAGTCTTTTAACTTGGCTTTGGGAGCTCAATATCGAGTGGATAATTTCACCCTAACAGCAGGTGATGAAGCATCATATCAAGTTGGTCCATTATCATCAACCAGAAATAAAACGCCAGGCTCACAAGGGCGAGTTGGAATTGACAAGGCGGATGTAACAGATAAGAGTCGTTCAAATATTGGAATGTATGTTGATGTTGAAAGTGATATTTCGAATAAATTATTAGTAGCAGGGGCTTTGCGTTATGAGAATTATAGTGATTTTGGTAGTAATATTTCTGGAAAATTGGCTTCTCGTTTGAAATTAACCGAAGACTTAGCCCTCAGAGGTTCAATCAACAAAGGTTTCAGAGCTCCATTATTACAACAAATTTCCAATGCCGCCACCACTTCGACCGTTCAAAATGGAGTTATTAGAAGCACAAAACAATTACCATCAGACGATCCACGATTAGCAAAGATTGGCATCGAAGACCCGAAAGCGGAAACTTCATGGAATTATAATTTAGGTTTTACCGCAAAAGTAGGAGCAAATTTCTTGTTCACCGTTGATGCGTATAAAATCGATATCACCGACAGAATTATCGTCACTGAAAACCTCAACGTGGCTAACATTACTGCTTTGAAAAATAATTTTACGGGTTTTCAAGAAGTTACTTTCTTTACGAATGCCATCAATACAGGCACAAAGGGAATTGACGTTGTGGCTTCTTATAAAAAATCTTTGGGAGCAAAAAGCAAACTTACGGCGAGTGTTGCTTTTACGGTAAATAAAACAGAGATAACGGGCGTAAAAGCAACCCCAACGGCATTGCAATTAGATACAAAAGCAACGGTTTTGTTGATTGATACCGTCAGTAGAGCTTTGATTGAAACCAGTCAGCCAAATACAAAGGTTTTAGTATCAGTGGCTTATCAGATTGGAAAGGTAACATTAAACTTACGTAGCTCTTATTTTGGACAAACTACGGCTTGGGAAAAACTAACAAGACCCGTGGCTGGCACTACTAATCTACATCAAAGTCAAACTTTTGGAGGTAAAAATCTATTCGATGTTTCGGTGGTCTATAACCTCAATAAACATTTGGCAATCACGGTGGGCGGAAACAACATCACCGATGTCTATCCTGACAAAGTTTTCAGTAATTATCTGTCGTATGCCAATGGTCAAGTGCCTTATTCAAGAAATGTAAACCAGTTCGGCTTCAACGGTTCTTATTACTTTGGTAATTTGACGATTAATTTTTAAGAGATATTAACCTCACCCCCGTCCCCTCTCCTTAATGAGAGGGGAGTTTACGGACGAATAACTCCCCTCTCATTAAGGAGAGGGGACGGGGGTGAGGTTTCATCATTAACCAGTACAACTAAATTTATAAACCCAATTCATTGACTAACCTCATGCTGCTTTTTGTCTGTTTGCTGTTGGGGGTGGTTCTTCAACGGTTAAAAGGCTTTCCAAAAGATGCCCATTTGGTCTTGAATGCCATCATTATTTACGTTTGTTTGCCAGCTTTGACTTTGCTTTATACCACCGAAATTCATTTCGAGCGTAGTCAGATATTACCAATCTTAATGCCCTATATTTTGTTTGGATTCAGTTTCGTATTCTTCAAAATATTAGCCCCAATTGCTCAATTCGACCGTTCCACCACAGGAGTGTTGATTCTGACGGCAGGAATTAGTAGTATTTCATTCGTTGGATTTCCTATTTTTGAAGTATTATTTGGCAAAGAAGGCTTGCAAATGGGCGTATTAATGAGTCAGGCGGGATCATTCGTAGTATGTGGAACGTTAGGGATTTTTACGGCTTCTTATTATTCAGCTTCTGAGGTATCAGCACAAAAAATTATAAAAGATATTTTCCAATTTCCGCCCTTTGTTGCGTTTTGTCTTGCCTTGATTTTGAATATATTAGGGTTTCATTTTTCAGTAATTTTTACAGATATTTTACAGAAAATTGGAAGTCCATTTACCATTTTAGCTTTAATTTCGATTGGCTTACAAATCAGTTTCAAAAGAGAAGATTTGCAGGTAAAACCACTTTTGTACGGTCTTTTTTACAAACTAATAATTGCTCCTTTGCTCATATTTATGCTGTATTTTCTCATACTTGGAGAACATACATTCTTAGGGAAAATATCCGTTGTTGGTGCTGCTTTGGGTTCCATGAATACCGCCACCATCATTGCAATCAATTACGGATTAAACCCTAAATTAGCATCTCAAATGGTCAGTATCAGTATTCCACTTTCTTTTTTGAATGTTGGAGTGTGGTACTTTTTAATTATGAATTATAAATGAAAAATTAAAAATGATAGCACAAGAATTTCAATTTAACCTACTCATTAATAAATCATCATTATTAATTTATAATTCATACTTTATAATTTTTAATTGAATGAAACATATTTTTAAAAACCTTACTTTCTGGGTACTAACTGCCATTACAGCGGGCGTTTTATTAGGTCATTTTTATCCCTCAATTGCCCTACAACCTATCTTAGAAAAGCCCATAAAATTCAGTTTGTATTTTTCTGAATTTGAGATTAAAACCACGCTCAGTGAGTTTTTAAGCAGTATTTTTATCAGTATCGTTAAACTATTTATCTGCCCAATCATCTTCCTAACCATCACTTTAGGAATCATTTCAATGGGAGATTTGAAGAAAGTTGGTAAAGTCGGAGCGAAGGCATTAATTTATTTTGAAGTCGTAACAACTGTCGCTCTTTTTATTGGCGTAATCATTGCAAACGTTATTCGTCCTGGTGACGGAGTAGTAACTTCCGAAATCAAAGGTGGTGATATTTCAAAATATACTAAATCTGCCGAAGTAGGGTTCAGTTTTATGAAATTCTTTTTGGATAATGCCACTTTACAGGTTTTGTTATTGGCAATCGTGATGGGCGTTGTGTTAAGTAATTATTCAGGCAGACAAAAGATTGTTGATTTTTTAGCTCCAATTTCCAGAAAAATCTTTTGGGCATTACATAAAGTCATGTATTTAGCACCCGTAGGAGCATTTGGAGGAATGGCGTTTACCATTGCAAAATACGGAATTAACACGCTTTTACCTTTGGGAAAATTAATGGTAACGGTTTATTGTACGATGGCAGTTTTTGTATTTGTGGTACTTTATTTCATTTTAAGAACCTACAAAATCAATCTTTGGAAATTTTTAAAATATATCCGTGAAGAGTTATTAATCGTCTTGGGAACATCATCATCCGAAGCAGCTTTACCTTCGTTAATGGAGAAATTAGAGAAAATGGGTTGTTCAAAATCGGTAGTAGGTTTGGTTGTTCCGGCGGGCTATTCTTTCAATTTGGACGGTACGACTATTTATCTTTCAATGGCAATTATTTTCTTAGCCCAAGTCTTTAATGTTCACTTAGATTTACAGCAAATCCTGACCATTATCGGAATATTAATGGTAACTTCAAAAGGGGCAGCAGGCGTAACTGGTAGTGGTTTTATCGTTCTAGCATCCACTTTAACCGCTATAAAGGTAATACCCGTTGAAGGCTTGGCATTGCTTTTAGGTGTGGACAGATTCATGTCGGAAGCAAGGGCAATCACTAACTTTATTGGCAATGGAGTTGCTACGGTTTGGCTCGCAAATAATGAAGGAGAATTTGATAGGGATAAGATGAATGCGGCATTTGGTGAGTAGAATTTAGAAGGACGGCATCCTCTTGAAGAATGTCGTCCTCCATATAATTTAATATTCCAAAACATCCGCAATCAAAAAAGAACTCCCAGCAGAAACAACTTTTATGTCCCTTTTATAAATCGTTTTAGTAGTAGCACCAACGTCTTCAATTAATGTTTCAAAAAGGTATCCCTCTTTCAACTTCAAAGGAGATAATTCACATTTTTTGACATTTATTTTTACCCAATCTTGTCCTGAAATTAAAAATCCAGTTCCAACTCCAGCGAGTTTAACATCAAATTTATCTTTCCATTTTTTTTCAAAGGCTTGCTGAGTCATCCCACCATCGTATTCAACGCCAATAGCATCAGATTTATAAGTTGCATAATCCTTTGTGCAAATTGAATCTATTAAACCCTCTGCCGTTTTGAAATTGGCTTCTATGCTTTGGGTTAACCATTTTTTGGCTAAGTCGCTTTCGGGAGTTTCCGAAACTTTAATATCAGTACTTACAGAATCGGGGTTTACTTTTGACTCGTCTTTTTTTATTTTATTTTGACATGAGACTAAAGACAAAAAAGTAATGAGGAAATAAATTTTGTTCATGATTGGGGGGATATTAGTGGAATTTATATAGTTGTACCATTACGATTAATTGGAGAGGTATTTATATCGAAACAAGTTTTTGCAGTACCCTTAAAATTATTAATCAACGCTTGACGAATATCAAGGTCATTCTCAAAAACCTTCATCCAAACTGAGAAAAAACCTTTAATAATCGCTAAATCAATAATCGTATCAATATCAATTAACTTATTCTTGTATTTTTCGAGATAAATTTTGGCTAAATTCCATGCTTCATAACGGTTTTGCCAACGGTCATCTTTTTTAGAGTATTGCGGGTGTTTGGGTCGGCGGTCAATGCCCAATAAATTTAGCGTTTTTTGTGCTTTCTGTTTTTCAAATGCTTCAATGGAGTTTGAAATCTCAATCAAACCACCTTCTTTAATTTGAAAAGAAATAGCTGTATTATTTTTATGAGGTAAATGCAAATCAGCAAATACGACATCTTGTGAGCCTTTTACTGAATTGCAATTTTTACAACCCAATAAAAAGTTGCTCCAATTTTTCTCTAAATGAAAATATTTCGGTAAGGATTTTGGCTGGACGTGTTCCACTTCAAGCGATGATTTTGGAGGTACAGGCACTTCACAAAAAGAGCAATATTTACCAAGATTATCAATTAAATCATCTTTGGCATTTCCATAAGGTGAATACTGTTTATCAATTTCAACGTTATGTTCTATCCAAATCTTCTTTTCTACGGGTCTCATAATTCAATATTTTGGGACGAACGTTCCGCTTTCAGTAAAGCAACGTAGGCAGGGTCATCACTATAATTAAGCTCAATTTTGTCTAACTTTTCTTTTATTGCTAAAACATCTTGATTATCTTCACTATTCTGTCCTTGTGCTATTAAGTCGAAATATTCTCCTGCATTTTTCTCCATTTCTTTGAATAAATTACTTCTTTCTACATTTGGCACTTCCATCAAATTCTCTGCAATTTCTTCAATACTATCTCTAAATGGGTCTTTCTCAACATCATTATCACCATCCAATTTGATGATTTCATCAGCTTTTAATGACTGAATAATAAAAGGAGAATGCGTTGTGGCGATAAACTGAATCTTAGGAAAGGCACTTTTTAAATCTTCTACAACTTTTTTCTGCCATTTTGGGTGTAAATGCAAGTCTAATTCATCAATCAGTACAATTCCTGGGGTTTCTTTAACGGCTTGTTCTCCCAAATGAGGATTAAGTTTCATGCAACGAGAGGCAATATCTGCCACAATACCAATCATATTTTTATATCCATCCGACAACATTCTAAAAGGTAGATATTTATTAACTCCTTCCGAAGTTTTAAAAAAACCCAACAAATCATCTTCCGCAAAACTAAAAGCAATGTCTTCCCATTCTGGCACAATTTGCCTTAAAACTTCCTTAATGGCTTTCAATTGGGAAATGTCTTCGGGATCTTCAAATTTACGAGCTTCATCTTCCAAGGTTTTAAACCAAGCCTTAAATTGCTTTCCTGATGATTTTGGTGAGGTACAATCTATGTATCCTTCAAGTCTTGTACCTTGTTTTTTGTACTCAATTTTTTCACGGTGTTCAGCCCATAAGCGTCCAGTACCGTGATAGGCTAATAACGGTAAAGTAACGTCTCTATGTTTCTCAACATTCCTTGTTGTAATTTGAGCCTCATTTGCAGTGTCTATAATAACTTTTGCATCCTTGGTAGTAGCGGTGGTTTTCTTAGATTTTTTCAATAATTCCCTTTTCCATGACATCCAATTATTCATAACTACTCCTTCCGCTTGAATTATTACGGGTAATTGGTCTGCTATTTCTTTTCTACTAAATGCAACCCGTCGAATATCGTCAAGAACAATTGTTCGGGGCGTATTTGTTTGAGGTGATAAATATTGTTTTTCTAAACCTAATAAAAAACAACCCATAGCAATTGACAAAGCATCCAATATTGTAGTTTTCCCCGTTCCGTTATCTCCAATCAATATAGTAAATTGACTTCGGAAAGTGATAGTTAGCTCATCAATTGAACGATAATTCTTTATAAAAATGCTATTTATTTTCATGGTAAAATGCTTAATTTATTGTCAAATTTACAAAACAAAGTGGTTTCGTAAATAAAAATATCTTGGAGTTTTCTTTGTTAAAAATCTCTTTTACTTTCTGTTCCAACCAATGTTGCTTTCATCGCATTAATCGTTTTCACCAAGGCACTCGGTGGCATATCATGATCAAAACCAACGGAAGTATATTCTTTGAGATTAGTCAGCACTTTTAATTGAGACATCATCGCACCATCATGGTATGACTTCGTACTTGGTCTTTTCAATTTAGAAATACCACTCAGACTTACCTTTTGAAAAGTTTTAAGTATTTTCTGCCATGCTGAATTTGAAGTTTTATAATTAGAAAGTTTTCCATTAATTGTTACTTGGATACTATCAGCATCAATATGCAAAAACTTCTGCATACCTCTGGTTTGGTACGACAATTCAACCGATTTAATGGTTTCTGTATGTAAGGAATTTGTTCCCAACATAAACATAAGAAGAAATAGTTTATACATAAAAAAAGTCCTTTCTGCGTGCTAAGAAAGGACTTAAATTTAGTCAAATTTTTTGTTATAAAGTGTGGAGTCCAAAATAGTTTGTAGGGATGAGCAATAAAAATGTATAACAATCTCACTACAAGTATGTTAAAGGTTTATTTCTGCCTAATGCAAACTAAAAACTGCCAACTATTTTAAGGATTGTAACTTGCTCTTGCTCCACCTAATGCAAAAATGGCTCTTGAACGAGTTTTTTGTCCTCCCGAGAACATATACATACATAAATCATCTGTGTAATCCATATAATTCATGAACATATCACCGTTTGGACCATTACTGCAAGTTACTTTTGGGAAAGAAGGACATCCAAAATTAGAAGTCTGTTGCGTTGGTGTGTCAGAAACTAAATCACTTCCACAAGCAGCATCACCCCAAATATGGCGTAAATTCAACCAATGACCAACTTCGTGCGTAGCAGTTCTACCTTTATTATAAGGTGCTGAAACAAAGCCCGTATTTCCAAAATATTGTGGTCCAATTACAACCCCATCAGTTGCTGAACTTCCCCCTGGAAATTGAGCATAACCCAAAATTCCACCACCAATATTACAAACCCACATGTTAAGTGTTGTGGTTGGTGAAGTTGGATTAATACCGCCTTTTTTAGAGCTTTTCATAGCATCACGGGTTCCCCATGAGGTTTTGGTGCTTGCTTTACGAACAACCGAAGACAGCACAAATTGATATTCCAGATTGGAAACTGCTGAGGTAAATGCACTCGGAACTAAGCCCAAGTCTGGATTTGTAGCACTGAAATCTCTATTTAAAACATCAATTTGTGATTGAATTTGAACATCGCTAATGTTTTCATTTGCATTGGCATAAAGCACATTTACTACCACAGGAATGATAAGGATACCTGTTGCACCAACTCTGCCATTTTTCAATTTTTTTTCAAAATCTTTCGTGTGTTTTTCAACCGCTTCCATTTTTTCTTTCAAAGATGGATCTTCTTTCATGTTTTCTTCCAAAACTTCCATCGCAGCACATCCACGATCTTTACCTTCGTTTCGTGAAGATTTGTTGAGGGAATTTAAGGCGGCGTCAGAATTATCTAACGATACATCTGCACAAGATACAATAACAAAAGACATGAAGCCCAGTGCAATTAATTGGAGACTTTTTTTCATTTTGGTTCGATTTGAAGTTTAACTGTTGAATTTTGAAGATGCTTTTTAGTATTAGTTACACACAAAACTATGTTCATCTTACAACAAAGCTATTAATAATTTTAGAAAATCAAAATTTTTTGCCATAAAAATTTTCCCCTATTCACAATTTATTTTTATCACTTAGCACTTTTAAAATAGGTTAAGTGCAAAAAATAATTTCAATAATGATATAAAATAGTAGTTAATAATTATAAAAATGAGATAATGAATTTTTAAAATTCACACCAAAAATCTCATAATTCACTCCTAAAAATCTGTACTTCGTTACAATATGATTCTTTTAGATGAGGAGTGATGATAATTTTGAATCATCAAAAAGCAATTATAATTCCATCATAACATAACAGAAATCATGAAAAAATTAATCTTTACAATCGCACTTTTTGTTGCTTCGTTTATCTCTAATGCAACTGACAATGAACGTTTTATGCAAGCCATGGGGCAAACCTTGATGGAATTCGGTAAAGCCAAGGATGTTACGGCTCTACAAGAAGTTGCCAACAAATTTGAAAGAATTGCCAGCTCAGAAACCAATGAATGGTTGCCAAATTATTATGCGGCCTTGTGCTATAACATCATGGCTCAAAAGCAAAAAGAAGGATCTGAAACTGATAAATATCTTGATAAAACCGATTCATTTATTGAGAAATTATCGAAGCAAAACGTAACAAGTCAAGATGAAATAGAGGTTTTGAAAGCTCAAAATTATATGATGAGAATCTCGGTGGATGGACAAGCCCGTTGGATGAAATATAGTTCTGCTTTTGAAGGAGCAATTTCCAAAGCCAAAGAAATTAATCCTGAAAATCCTCGGGCATATATGTTGAAAGCACAAATGGTTTATTATACGCCCTCTCAATTTGGTGGAGGTCCAGAAAAAGCCTGTCCAGAAGTGCAAGAAGCTAACACAAAATTCACTATCTTCAAACCAACAAGTCCGATTGCACCCAATTGGGGAGTTGAACAAATGAAAGGACTGGTTTGTAAGTAAAAAATGGAGACAGGAGGAAAGCAGACGGCAGGAAAGGGATAGAAATTTTTTTTCTCCCGTTTCCTTTTCTCTTTCCTCCTCTCTTCCTTTCCTCCACGCAGTATTATGGAAAATTTAAAATCAAGTTTTTGGGGACGTTTTTGGCTGTTGGGCTTTTTCACAGTAATGGCATTTAATGGGCATATTTACTTCATTGTGGGTATCTTGAGAGGTAAAACCCAATACCGTGATTTCATCATCAACATTGTGTATAGCAATATTTTTGATGCTACTACGATGTTGATTGGTTGTTGGATGATGATAAGATTTGGTAAAAACATTAAATCTGTGTTTACCCGTCATGTAATTCTGACGCTTTTTGTCTTCGGAATGGCATTTTTTAAATTCTATACTTTCTCTTTGCTCTACACATTATTTAGAGATAGAACCTACGTAAATGTGAGTGATACTCAACGTGATTGGCTTGATTTGCTGTTCACTTTGGGACCAATTGTTGGCATGAATATTATCTATTATTGGTTCACTCGGGAGCGTACTCAACTTATCAAAATGACGGAACAAGAATATGAAATAATGCAAATGAACGATCTTAAAACTAAAGCGGAATTAGCAGCTTTGGAAGCAAAAATAAACCCTCATTTTTTGTATAATTCCTTGAATTCAATTGCCTCATTAGTTCACGAAGATCCAGACAAAGCTGAACACATGGTAATGAATCTTTCTAAGTTTTATAGATTCTCAACAGGACGCAATAATGAGTATTTTGATAGTTTAGAGAATGAATTAGAGATTGTGAGAACGTATTTGGAAATCGAAAAAGTACGTTTTGATGAACGATTAGTCTTCTCGGTTGAATATCAAAACGAAGAATTAAAAAATTGTCAAATTCCAAGATTTTTAATTCAGCCGATTGTGGAAAATGCCATTAAACATGGTATATCAAAATTAGCAGGAAACGGCGTTGTAAGAATTAATATCTCGGAAGAAAAAGACAACTTAGTTATTAAAATTCATGATAATGGAGTGCCATTTCCAGATAATATTTTTTCGGGTTATGGACTTAAATCTATTCAAGATAAATTGCGATTATTGTCGGGAGAAAAATCATCTATGATTATCAATAATATACCTGAAAAAGCCGTGATTTTGTCATTACCTAAACAACATAATTTAAAAACTTTACAACCATGAATACTTTAACGGGAAATCTTGCTGGACAAATTCATTTACTCTCTGGAATTGTGGCACTTATTTTTGGAGGTGCCGTTTTAATTGCTAAAAAAGGAACGCAAATCCATCGAAAAGTTGGGTATATGTACGTTCTCAGCATGGCTGTTTTGATAATTTCATCCTTCTTTATTTATCGACTTTTTGGTAAGTTTGGTGTTTTCCATTTCTTTTCCCTCACCGCTACTTTCTCATTAATAGCTGGGATGATTCCGATGTTCAAGAAAGTGCGTACCCCCAAAGATTTTGAGGTTCATTTCAAAAGAATGTACTGGTCTGTAGCAGGATTATATGCAGCTTTTGCAGCAGAAAGTTTCGTTAGAATCCCAAAATTTGGTGGATTTTGGCAAGCTGTTGCTTGGAGTTTTGTATTGGCTTTTGTAGTTTGTTTTGTGGTATTTATCATCAAACGCCCTGAATGGTCGCAAAAATTTGGGAAAGGAAAAATAAATCATCTTTAACTTTTAATCATCACTATTTAATACAACTCATGTTCAAAACGCTACTCATCGACGACGAAAAATTAGCCATCAGCCGATTAGAACGTCTCTTATCAAAATACGAAAATACCTTTGAAATAATAGGAAGGGCA